>NZ_CP036250.1:2100000-2345000 GCF_004300825.1 Egicoccus halophilus | reverse complement strand
TTACCGAACTCAGGCAAACTCCGAATACCGGCAAGTGAGAGCACGGCAGTGAGAATGCGGGGGATAAGCTCCGTATTCGAGAGGGAAACAACCCAGACCGCCAGCTAAGGTCCCGAAGTTCTGGCTAAGTGGCAAAGGATGTGAGAACGCAGAGACAACCAGGAGGTTGGCTTAGAAGCAGCCATCCTTGAAAGAGTGCGTAATAGCTCACTGGTCAAGTGTTCTTGCGCCGATAATGTAACGGGGCTAAGCCAGGCACCGAAGCTGCGGATCTCAACCATAGAAGCGAAAGCTGGTTGGGGTGGTAGGGGAGCGTCGACACGAGAGTGAAGCTGCGGGGTAACCCAGTGGTGGATTCGTGTCGAGTGAGAATGTAGGCATGAGTAGCGAAAGGGGAGGGAGGAACTCCCCCGCCGATTGACCAAGGGTTCCTGGGGAAGGTTCATCCGCCCAGGGTAAGTCGGGACCTAAGGCGAGGCCGAGAGGCGTAGCCGATGGACAACCGGTTGATATTCCGGTACCACCTTCACCGCGTCTATACCGAACGTTTCATGCTAACCGTGTCTACGGACACGGGACCCTGGGGCTAGTAGGTCACCGATGGCGTGACGGAGAAGGCTAGGTGGACCCGGGCGTTGGTAGTCCCGGGACAAGCGTGTAGGCCGTGGGCCAGGGAAATCCGGACCACATACCGGCTGAGACGTGATGTCGACACTTTGTGGAAGCCATTGATGCCATGCTCCCGAGAAAAGCGTCTAGGGAGTTGTGAGGGTGCCCGTACCCCAAACCGACACAGGTGGTCAGGTAGAGAATACCGAGGCGATCGAGTGAACTCTGGTTAAGGAACTCGGCAAATTGGCCCCGTAACTTCGGGATAAGGGGCGCCTTGGATGGTTACCTCTCTTGCAGAGGGAAGCTGTTCGAGGCCGCAGTGACCAGGCCCAAGCGACTGTTTACCAAAAACACAGGAGCGTGCGAACACGTAAGTGGATGTATACGCTCTGACGCCTGCCCGGTGCTGGAACGTTAAGCGGAGAGGTTAGACGCAAGTCGAAGCTTCGAAGCCAAGCGCCAGTAAACGGCGGCCGTAACTATAACGGTCCTAAGGTAGCGAAATTCCTTGTCGGGTAAGTTCCGACCTGCACGAATGGCGTAACGACTTGGGCACTGTCTCAACCAGAGACTCGGCGAAATTGCATTGCGAGTAAAGATGCTCGCTACGCGCAGCAGGACGGAAAGACCCCGGGACCTTTACTGTAGCTTGGTATTGGAGCTTGGTACGTCACGTGCAGGATAGGTGGGAGGCTGTGAAGCTGGCACGCTAGTGCTGGTGGAGCCAACCTTGGAATACCACCCTTGACGTGCTGAGTTCCTAACCTCGGTCCGTGATCCGGATCAGGGACAGTGCCTGGCGGGCAGTTTAACTGGGGCGGTTGCCTCCCAAAAGGTAACGGAGGCGCCCAAAGGTTCCCTCAGACCGGTCGGCAATCGGTCGTTGAGTGTAAAGGCACAAGGGAGCTTGACTGCGAGACAGACATGTCGAGCAGGGTCGAAAGACGGGCTTAGTGATCCGACGGTGGAGTGTGGAATCGCCGTCGCTCAACGGATAAAAGGTACCCCGGGGATAACAGGCTGATCCTGCCCAAGAGTCCATATCGACGGCAGGGTTTGGCACCTCGATGTCGGCTCATCGCATCCTGGGGCTGGAGCAGGTCCCAAGGGTCGGGCTGTTCGCCCGTTAAAGCGGTACGCGAGCTGGGTTCAGAACGTCGTGAGACAGTTCGGTCCCTATCCGCTGCGCGCGTTGGTGATTTGACAGGAGCTGCCCCTAGTACGAGAGGACCGGGGTGGACGCACCTCTCGTGTGCCGGTTGTTCCGCCAGGAGCATGGCCGGTTAGCGACGTGCGGTGTGGATAAGCGCTGAAGGCATCTAAGCGCGAAGCCCACCTGGAGATGAGATCACCCACCCCTTCGAGGGGGTAAGGGCCCCAGTAGACGACTGGGTCGATAGGCCGGAAGTGGAAGCCAGGCAACTGGTGCAGCTGACCGGTACTAATAGCCCGAGGACTTGCCGTACCGCTCGCGCTCGCTATCCACTTCAACCACCACAGACTTCCAGCCTTCGGGCTGGTCCAGTCTCCCGTGGCCCTAGCGGAGGGGACACACCCGGCAACATTCCGAACCCGGAAGTTAAGCCCTCCAGCGCCGATGGTACTGCCGGGGAAACCCGGTGGGAGAGTAGGTCGCCGCGGGAACCATCCAACGTCGAGGCCGCCCCAACCGGGGCGGCCTCGACGCATTCCCCCACCCACCCACCCAGACCGGCCACCCACCCACCCACCCACCCACCGGTTGGCCCGGTCGGCCCGGTCGGGTGGGGTTCTTGGGGTGTGGAGGTTCGTCTGCCCGGCCCGCACGACGGGAACTCCGCCGTTGGTCGTCTACCGTCGTCGTGTCACGAACGAGGAGCCCGCCGAGATGCCCGAACAGCAGCCGCCCGAGCGCACACCACGCGGCCGTCAGGCGCGTGGGGGCTCGCGTGGCGGACCCCGCGACGACCAGCGGGGAGACCGTCGGGGCAACCGCGGCTCGCGTGGAGGACCGGACGAGGACCGCTCGCTGGGTGCGCCGACCGGTGCCCGGGTGCCCGTCGGGCTGGACCGGGCCCGCGCGAAGGCCGGTGCGCTGCCGCGGCAGAGCCGCAGCGCCGCCGCACCGCCACGTCCGGTGCTCCCCGAGGACGAGACGCCGCAGCTGCCCAAGGCCGTGCAGCGGGAGATCGAGCGGGTCATCGGCCGCAACCGCCGGGGCGACGACATCGCGCTGGCGCTGAGTGTCGGTGCCGCAGCCATCGACGAGGAACGGCTCGACGTCGCGTTGCCGACCCTGGCGTGGGCCAAGCACGAGGCGCCGCGCATTGCGGCCGTCCGGGAGGCCTACGGCGTGGCGCTCTACCTCGACGAGCAGTACGCCCCGGCCCTGAGCGAACTGCAGGCCTACAAGCGCATCTCCGGACGGGTCGACCAGAACCACCTGATCGCGGACTGCCTACGGGCGCTCGGGCGCGAGGTCGACCGCGTGGTCGACGCCGCGGCCGAGCTCCTCGAGGACCAGCGTGCCCCGGAGGACCGTCGAGCGGAGGCCGCGATCGTGTGGGCGTCGACGCTGGCGGACGCCGGGGACGTCGGTGCCGGTCGCGCGGTACTCCGCGGCTACCTCGCCCGGGTCGGCGCCGGGCAGGCCGAGCACGTGCTGCGGGTGCGCTACGTCGCCGGGGACCTGGCCGTGCGCGACGGTGATCCCGACGCCGCCCGCGAGCAGTTCGGCCTGGTCGGCGGCGCCGACCCCGACTACCTCGACGTTGCCGAACGTCTCGAGGACCTCGCGCGCGGCTGAGGCGGCGGACGCGTCGTCAGCGGTCGTCGGTGGCGTCGGGGTCGTCGTCCTCCTCGTCGGTGGGGTCGTCCTCGGCCGGCATCCGGTCACCCGGCAAGGCCACGTGGAGCAGTGCCTGACCTGGCTGCACGAGGGGCAGCGTCGTCGCGCCGATGACGTAGCCCTCGTCGTCGGCGCTACGGGTGTTGCGCTCCTCACCCAGTGGGCTGACGGTCGACCACAGCGGCTGGTCCTCGACGACGTGGTCGCCGGGTTCGACGTGCAGCTCGAGCAGTCCGCCGCGCTCCGCACGCAGCCACCGTGACTCGTGCAGCACCATGGGGGTGGGGTCATAGGGTCCGGGCGCGTCGGGGATCATCGACAGCCGTGACAACACCCGCAGCACTCCCCGGGTCGCCACGTCGATGGCCTGCTCGTCGAAGCGCAGCGGGCCACCGCCCTCGTAGGTGAGCACCGACACCCCGCGGTCCCCGGCGACCTCGCGCAGCGAACCGGGACGGAGTCGGGCATCGAGGACGAACGGCGCGCCGAAGGTGACCGCCAGGTCCGACGCGAGCTCGTCGGAGGTGTCGACGCGCACCTGCGGCACGTTGGTGCGCTGATTGGCGGCCGTGTGCAGGTCGATGCCGACGTGGCTGCCGTCGATGACCTCCTCGACCAGCAGCCGGGCGATGCGGGCCGCCATCGACCCGTCGTGCGAACCCGGGAACGAGCGGTTGAGGTCGCGCCGGTCGGGCAGGTAGCGCGAGCCGATCTGGACCCCGAGGACGTTGACGATCGGGACCACCACGAGCACGCCGTCGAGGGTCGCCGGGTCGACCGCATCCAGCAGCGCCCGGCACACCGCGATGCCGTTGAGCTCGTCGCCGTGCACCGCCGCGGTCACGAACACCCGTGGCCCGTGGCCGGTGCCGTTGAGGACCGCCATCGGCAGCGTGGTCCGGTCACCGGTGTAGGACTCCGAGGCCGACGGGAACAGGTGACGACGCTCGCCGGGGGCGACGCTCACCCCCGCCACGCTCACCGGGCCGTTCATCCGCCACCGCCGACCGTGCGCCCCGCCGACGGGCTCGAGACCAGGTAGCCGTGGGCCGGGTCGACCAGGCAGGCGCCCTCGAGGGTTCGCCGGCCGAGCAGCATGCGGAAGATCATCCCGGTGCGATCGGTGAGCGTGATGCCGGCGACGGTGTCGAGCGGCCCACAACGGATGCGGGTGCGCACGACCGGTCGGCGTTCTGCGCGTGCCCCGGTGTCGCGGACCACCTTGTGTCCGACCACGGGTGCATCGATCTCGTGGTGCTCCGGAGCGTCGCGGCGGCCCAGCACCACGTCGAAACGCACCACCGGAAGTCGTTCGCCCGCATGCGAATGGGTGCCGATCTCCTCCAGGCGGGTGACGTGCAGGGCGCTCGAACGAGCCCCCGTGTCGAGCTTGCCGCGCAGCCGCAGGCCCCACTCCGGCAGCTCGACGTGTTCCTTCCATCCCAGGATCGGCAACGGCGCGGACGGGGGCGGGGCGGCCACGGCGGCTCCTGCTCGGGGGACGACGGCCCGTAGAGCCTAGTCGTCTGCCGGGACGGGCCCTCGTGGCCGACCGTCGGTCAACGCCCGCCGTCCGGCCGGCGACCCGGTGGCGGGGGTGGCGGCGACGGACGGTGCACGGGATGGAAGGGATCCTGCCCGCGCCGCTGCCGGCCACGGTCGAGCAGCAGCACCAGCAGCAGCCCGGCGACGAAGCCGGCCACGTGTGCCTCGTAGGCGACCGCGTCGCCGACCGGGTTGCGCACGGCCTGCCACTGCACCGCCAGCCACCCCACGAGCAGCAGCCAGGCCGGCATCGCGACGACCGCGAAGAACACCAGCCACGTGCGGATGCGCACCTTGGGCAGCAACAACGCCAACAGGTAGAGCGGGAACGGGACGACCGTGAACACCCGGGCACGCGGGAACATGATCAGGTACGCGCCCAGGATGGCCGCGATCGCGCCCGAAGCGCCGACGAGCGGTACCAGCGCGTCGGTCCCGGTGGCGTTGAAGACCACGTGTGCCGCCGTGGCCGTCAGACCTCCGGCGAGATAGAAGCCGACGAAGCGGCGGCGACCGAGCCGGTCCTCGACGTTGTTGCCGAAGATGACCAGGAACAGCAGATTGCCGAGCAGGTGTGCCAGCCCACCGTGCAGGAACATCGCCGTGACCGCCGACAGCGCGACGCTCTTGTCGGTCCCACCGGCGGCGCATGCCCCGAGGACCGCCTCCAGCTCGCCTCCCGCGAGCGGGGAGCCGGTGAGCAGCTCGCGCGGCACGGCAGCGAACCGGTGGACGAACCGGACCTGGTCGCAGCCGGTGAGCGTCGACTGGTAGACGAACACCGCGATGTTGGCGAGCACGAAGGTCCAGGTGACCACCGCGCGCCGTCGTGTGGGGTTGACGTCACCGATCGGCAGCACCGCGGTGGGGACGATCACAGCACGGCGCGCAGTCGCAGCAGGTCGGTCATGGAGGCGTCGAGGCGCACGCGATTGCTGGCGTAGGCGCGCGAGAACGCCAGTTCGCCGTTCGCGATCGCCACCAGGTCGTCGGAGACCATCGAGATCCGGATGTCGGCGCGTCGTGGGGGTGCCTCGTCGAGCACGAACAGCTCGCCCTGCCGCCACTCGGCGTGACGCACGTAGTCGAGGTCCGGGCAGCGGGCCTCGATCGTGCGGCGGCTGGGCAGCAGGGCCCGCAGGTCCTCGTCGACCTCACCGAACCGTCCGAGCAGCTGCCACAGCACCGCGTCGACCTCTTCGACGGTGGCCAACGGGCTGGCTCTCCTGGACTCGGTGACCGCAGCGACGGCGGACGGCGACGCTAGCAGTCGCCACGTTGGTCGTTCGGCCGTGGAGCGGTCCGGGCGCCCGACCCCGAGCTCCGCTCCGGTGAGGGCTGGCTGGTGACGGCTGGCTAGCGTTGGTGGGGCCGGCCGTCGTGGACCGGACGAACGGGAGTGGGTACCGATGCGACGCCTGGTGGCGACGGGGAACGACGGCTCGGGCGCCAGCCCTCGGGACGTGCGCCCCGAGGACGTGCGCCTCGAGGACGTCTACGCCGACCTCGTGCTGTGCGGGCCGGTGGAGGGTCGGGCCGCGGTCAGCCTCGGGATGGTCGCCTCCACCGACGGGGCCGCGAGCATCGACGGACGCACCGCCCGACTCGGGGGTGTGGCCGACCGGGCCGCGTTCGCCGCCCTGCGTGCCGCCGGCGATGCGGTGCTCGTAGGAGCGGGCACCGTCCGGGCCGAGGACTACCGACCGGTCACCGGCGACACCGCGCGCCGCGCACGTCGTCGGGCGAAAGGGCTCGCGCCCGTCCCTCGGCTCGTGATCGTGTCGCGCTCGCTGTCCCTGTCGCCCACCGCTCGGGTGTTCGCCGACCCGCGGCATCCGCCCCTGCTGATCACCACCCGTCGGGCGATCGAACAGACGGACGTGCCGTTGCCCGACGCCGCGGAGCTGATCGTCTGCGGTGAGGAGGAGGTCGACCTGGCGCTGGCGCTGCGCGAGCTGGCGGAGCGTGGCCTTCCCCGAGTGCTGTGCGAGGGGGGACCGCGACTCAACGACGCCCTGCTCGGCGCCGACCTCGTCGACGAGGTCTTCCTCACCCTCGCGCCGGTCCTCGTCGGCGGGAACACCGCCCGCATCGTGACCGGCCCGGCCGAGCACCCACCGGCCGAGCTGCACCTGGTCGAGTTGCGCGAGCACGAGGGCGAGCTGCTGCTGCGCTACCGCCGAAACCGCGGTCGGGAGCGAGGCGAACCGGCCGATCGACTGTAGGTAGCCCCCGGTGGGGGGATTGCTAGCCTGGGCGGTCGACCGACGTCGAGGGATCCTGTCGTGAACGACTCGTTGCAGCGCTACGCCCAGGCCGCCGCCGGACTGACCCAGGTGACGGCCCGCAAGGCCGAACGCGTGGTCAAGAGGCTGGTCGGCTCCGGTGAGGAGGAGGGTGCCCGGGCTGCCGACAGGATGGCGGAAGCGTCCGACGAGTCGGAGACCGAGGCATCCGACGCCGAGGCATCCGACGCCCCGTCGTCCCAGGCCCCGTCCGGCGACTCGTCCGACGACTCCACCGAGAGCCTGGTGGAGCGTGGCGCCCGCAACAGCGAGGCGGTCGTGGCCCTGGTCAAGTCCGAGGTGACCCGCGTGGTCCGCAACATGGGGCTGGCCACCAACAAGGAACTCGAGCGGCTGCAGAAGCAGGTCGCCGACCTCAAGCGCTCGCTGCAGCGGTCGGCCGACGACGACGAGGCGGAGGCCGGACCGGACGACGCATCCGACGAGGGCGCATCCGACGAGGGCACCTCCGACGAGGGCACCTCCGACGAGGGCGCCTCCGACGAGGGCGCCTCCGACGAGGGCGCTTCCGACGAGCGCTCCTCCAGTGGCGTCGAGGAATCGTCGACCGGTGGTTCGCAGACCTCGACGTCGCCCACGGCGCAGAAGAGGACGACGAAGAAGACCGCCGCCAAGACGTCCGCTCGGAGCACCGAGGACGCCCCCACCGCGGGGACGACCGACAAGACGTCGGGTGCGAAGACGTCGGGCGCGAAGACCAGCGGCAAGACCTCCGGCGCGAAGACGTCCGGGGCGAAGACGTCCGGGACCGCACCGAGCGGCAAGACGTCGGGCGCGAAGACGTCCGGGGCGAAGACCTCCGGGACCGCCCCGAGCGGCAAGACCTCGGGCGCGAAGACGTCGGGGGCGAAGACGTCGGGGGCGAAGACCTCCGGGACCGCCCCGAGCGGCAAGACGTCGGGTGCGACGACGTCCGGGGCGAAGACCTCCGGGACCGCCCCGAGCGGCAAGACGTCGGGTGCGACGACGTCCGGGGCGAAGACCTCCGGGGCGAAGACCTCCGGGACCGCCCCGAGCAGCAGGACCTCGGGCGCGACGACGTCGGGCGCCAAGACCTCCGGGACCGCCCCGAGCGGCAAGACCTCCGGCGCGAAGACGTCGGGCGCCAAGACCAGCGGCAAGACGTCGGGGGGCAAGGCGACCGCCAAGAAGACGGCGAAGAAGACGGCCGCCAGGACGACCGATGAGCGCGACGAGGTGATCCAGCTGGCCGCGCAGGACGTCCTGCGCGACGGGACCGACGACGCACCGCCGGAGACCTCGAACGTCCTCGCCGAGACGCTCGACCAGCTCACCGACGGCGACGACGAGTGACGGTGCCGCGTGATCTGTCCGACGACGCGACCCTCGGACCGCTCGTCGACGCCCTGGAGGGCGTCGACGAGCTTGCCGTCGCAGCGCGGGTGAGCGTCTTCGAGCAGGTCAACGACGCGGTGGCGCGGGAACTCGCCCGCCTCGACGAGGTCTGACCGTCAGCCCGGCCCGTCGGCGCCTGGACGCCGAACTGGTGCGTCGGGAGCTCGCTGCCTCCCGGACCGAGGCGCAGGAGGCGATCGCCGCCGGGCTCGTCACGGTCGACGGAGCCCCGGCCACCAAGGCCGCCACCCAGGTCCACGCCGGTCAGGCCGTGGTCGTGGCCGCTCCGCCCCGTCGCTTCGTCTCCCGCGGCGGGGAGAAGCTGGACCATGCCCTCGAGCGGTTCGCGGTCGAGGTGAGCGGACGGCGGTGCCTCGACGCCGGGGTCTCCACGGGTGGGTTCACCGACTGTCTGCTGCAGCGGGGGGCGGGCTCCGTGCTGGCCTACGACGTCGGCTACGGCCAGGTGCACGAGAAGTTGCGCCAGGACGAGCGCGTGGAGGTGCACGAGCGCACCAACGTCCGCGATCTCACCCCGGACGACCTGGCGTCGCCGCGCCCGGACCTGCTGGTCGCCGACCTGTCGTTCATCTCGCTCGCCAGCGTGCTGCCGGTGCTGCGCCCGTTGCTCCGGGCGCCGGCCGAGGGCATCGTGCTGGTCAAGCCCCAGTTCGAGGCCGAACGGGGACAGGTCGGCAAGGGCGGGGTCGTCCGGGACCCGGCGGTGTGGCGTCAGTGCCTGCGACGGGTGACCGACGCGGCCCTGGCGCTCGACTGGCGGCATCTGGACCTGACCGCGTCACCGTTGCTCGGCCCCGCTGGCAACGTCGAGTTCCTGCTGTACCTCGGGCCCGACGACGCCGGCGCCGCGGCGGTGGATGTCGAAGCGCGGGTCGAGGCAGCCGTCGCCGAAGGGGCGGCGCGGCGGGGAGCGGCCCGGTGAAGGTCGGACTGGTCGTGCACGCGGGGCGTGATGCCTCCGTCGCGGCAGCACAGCGGGCGGCGCACGTCCTGACCGGCCTCGGCGTCGACGTGGTGGTCGCGAGCGGTCAGGCGCCGGGGGAGGACGCGCCCGGCGGGCTGGACGACGTCGGCCCGCCACGACGTCCGGGGCACTTCCCCGAAGGTCTCGATCTGGCCGTGTCGTTCGGTGGTGACGGGACGTTCCTGCGTGCCGCGCACCTGTGCCGGGACGCCGACGTGCCCGTGCTCGGAGTGAACCTGGGGCGCCTCGGGTTCCTCGCCGAGGTCGAGGACGACGACCTCACTGCCGCGCTCCGCCGGGTGGTCGCCGAGGGTTTCGAGGTCGAGGCACGGGCCACCCTCGCGGTCCGGGCGTTCCGGCCCGACGGCGGGCTGCTGGCGACGGGGTGGGCCCTCAACGAGCTGGCGTTGGAGAAGACGGCCCGCCAGCGGTTGCTGCTGATGGACGTGCACCTGGGGACCTCGCTGTTCGCGAGGGTGCCGGCCGATGCCATGATCGTGGCGAGCAGCACCGGATCGACCGCCTACGCCCTGTCGGCCGGCGGACCGATCGTCTCGCCGCGGGTGCCGGCGGCCCTGGTGGTCCCGGTGGCGCCCCACACGCTGTTCGACCGGACCGTCGTCGCATCGCTCGACGAGGACATCCGGATCGAGCTGGTCGCGGAACAGCAGGCGCCGGCCGTGGTGTCGTGCGATGGACGCGAGCCGGTCGTGCTGGAGCCGGGCGGGTGGGTGAGCGTGCGCGGCGACGGTCGTCCGGTCCGCCTGGCCCGCGTGGCACCACTCGACTTCTACGCCGTGGTGCGGCGCAAGTTCGGGTTGCGGTGAGCGCGTCGGCCTACCGGCGCACGCCGACGGACGCGGAGGGAAGCTGCCGGTGCCGGCTCGCTAGCCTCGCCCCGGCACACGATGGCGGTGTCGCGAGGAGGCGGTCGTGCTCGACGAGTTGCACATCCGGGGCCTCGGCGTCATCGAAGACGCGGTCCTGCAGCTCGCACCGGGACTGACGGTCGTCACCGGTGAGACGGGCGCCGGCAAGACGATGGTCGTCACGGCACTGCAGCTGTTGCTCGGCGCCCGTGCCGACACCGCCCTGGTCCGCAGCGGCGAGCCCCTGGCGCTGGCCGAGGCGGTGGTCAGTCCGCCGCCGGCCGAGGCGGGGGAGTGGATGCACCCCGACGACGAGGTGCTGATCGTCTCGCGCGAGATCCCGGCCTCGGGACGCTCCCGGGCGCGGATCGGCGGGCGGCTCGCGCCGGTGTCCGTGCTCGCGGACGTGCTCGGCCGCCACGTGGAGGTCCATGCCCAGCACGAGCACGTACGGCTCGCCCGGCCCGAGGTGCAGCGCGCCCTGCTCGACCGGTTCGCCGGCGAGGCCCACGCGCGGACACTGCAGCACTACGCCGACGCGTACGGCCACTGGCGGGAGCTCGCCGGCCTGCGCGAGCGGCTCGAGCAGGACGCCCGGGAGCGGGCCCGAGACCTCGACCGCCTGCGCTTCGAGGTGGAGGAGATCGACGCCGCCGAACTCGACCCGACCGCCGACGCGGACCTCGACCGCCAGCTCGATCTGCTCGCCAACGCCGAGCAGGTGCAGCTCGCCGCGGCCACGGCCGCCCAGGCGCTGGGCAGCGACGGTGCCGGCGAGCCGGTCGGTGTGGCCCTCGACGCGCTGCGACGACTGGACGTGACCGCGTCGGTCCTCGACGAGTTGCGTACCCGTGCCGAAGCGGTGGCGGTCGAACTCGCCGAGCTGTCCGCGGACGTGCGCGACTTCGGCGACGGTGTCCAGGCCGACCCGCAGCGGCTGGCCGAGCTGCAGCAGCGGCGCGCGCTGCTCACCAGCCTGCAGCGCAAGTACGGCGTCGACCTCGCCGCCGTGCTGGGCTATGCCGACGAGGCGAGGGCTCGGCTGGACGCGCTCGAACGCGCGGACGCGGATGCGGACGATCTCGACGCGCGACTCGACGCGGCGACCACGGAACTGCAAAACCTGGCCGAGGACGTCCACCGTGGACGCGGCGTTGCCGCGGTGCGCTTGTCCACGGAGGTCGACCGCCACCTGGCCGACCTGGGCATGCCCCACGCCCGGTTCACGGTCGAGGTCGCCGCACAGCCCGACACCGCCCCGACCCGGCACGGCACCGACCGCATCACCTTCCTGCTGGCGGCGAACCCGGGCGAGCCGGCCCGCCCGCTGGCGCAGGCCGCATCGGGTGGTGAGCGCTCCCGGGTGTCGCTGGCCGTCGAGGTCGCCCTGGCCGACGTGGACGACGCGCGGGTGCTCGTCTTCGACGAGGTCGACGCCGGCATCGGCGGTGCCACCGCCCTGGCCGTCGGCGAGAAGCTGGCCCGGCTCGCCCACGGCCGCGCCGGTCGGGGGCGTCAGGTGCTGTGCGTGACCCACCTGGCCCAGTTGGCCGCGTTCGCCGACGTGCACCACGTGGTCGAGAAGGGTCTGGCCGCCGGCCGCACCGTGACCACCACCCGGCGCGTGGCCGACGACGACCGGGCGGGCGAGTTGGCCCGGATGCTCGGCGGGGACGCGACCGCCGAGGCCGGGCTCGATCACGCCCGGGAGCTGCTCGCCACGGCGGAGCAACGACGAGCCGGCTGATCCGGGCGTCGTGCGCACATCCGGAGGGTGCGTTGCGCGGACACCGGGCGGCGCCGGCCATGCGTCAGCGCGACACCGGCAGGTCGATACCGTCGTCGTCGCCGGCCGGGGCCGTACGAACAGGGCTCCGGCGCGGGTGTCGCGCCGCTCGGATCGCGTTCCGGCTCCGCCACTCCCGCCTCGTTCCTCCCGTTCCGTCCTCGCATCCCTGGAGTCCGGTCTGATCCTCCGTGCCCGCCGTCCTGCCCGTCTCCCCGTCCTGGCGTCCGCCCGTCGCGTCCGTCCGGTGGTCGCGTCGCTGCTGGTCGGCGTGCTCGGCGTCGGTGCGGTACCCGATCTCGGCGACGGCGCGGCGCGTCCGGGCTCCGACCGCGTGCAGGCCGCCGGCCTCGCGGCGGGTGCCGGCACGTCGACGGCCGCTGGTGAGCGGCAGGTCCGGACGCCGGTCTTCGCCCTCGTCGACGAGCTCGAACTGCACCTGCCGGCCGCGCAGGTCGAGGCGCACGGGTTCCACGAGGCGGCCGGGTCGACCCCCCTGCCGCTGACGCCGGTCGGCACGCTGGTCGACACCGGTGACCTCAACGGCTTCGACCCCGCCAGCGCCGTGGCCGACGACGCCGGGCCCGACTACCTGGTCCTGCCCACCCGAGATCGCGCACAGCACCCGGCCAGCGCCGCCGACGTGGTGGTCCGTCCGGACGAGGCGGTGCTGGCACCCGTCGACGGCGAGGTGACCGCCGTCGCCGACTACCACCTGTACGGCCAGCACACCGACACCGTGGTGTACGTGCGTCCCGACGACGCACCGCACCTCACGGTGCGGGTGCTGCACGTCGAGGACGTCGCGGTCGGCGAGGGCGACGTGGTGACCGCCGGGAGCACGGTGCTCGCCGACCGTGCCCGCCAGCTGCCGTTCGCGAGCCAGATCGACCGCCTGGTCGGCGACACGCTGCCGCACGTCCACCTCGAGGTCGTTCCCGGCGAGACCGCCTGAGGGCGTGTCCGCACCTCGTTGGCTGCCGCGGGCGCCGGCCGCTACCGTCGCCCGGGCCGCTGCGGCGCGGCCCGAGCAGCCCAGTGTCCCGTGTGCGCCTGCTGCAGGTGCGAGCCTGGTCGTGTACGCGCGGGACGCACGAGGTGCTCGTCGAGTCCTCAGGAGGCCCCGCGGTGGTCAAGTACATCTTCGTGACGGGCGGTGTGGCCTCGGCCCTGGGCAAGGGCATCACGGCGGCCTCGCTCGGACGCCTGCTCAAGAACCGCGGTCTTCGCGTGACGATGCAGAAGCTCGACCCGTACCTCAACGTCGATCCCGGGACGATGAACCCGTTCGAGCACGGCGAGGTGTTCGTCACCGACGACGGCGGGGAGACCGACCTCGACCTCGGCCACTACGAGCGCTTCATCGACGAGAGCCTGCACCGCGGCTCGTCGGTGTCCTCGGGGCAGATCTGGTCGTCGGTGATCAACAAGGAGCGCCGCGGCGACTACCTGGGCAAGACGGTGCAGGTGATCCCGCACATCACCGACGAGATCAAGGCCCGGATCCACGCCGTGGCCGGCGCCGGGGGCGACGAGGTCGACGTCGTCATCACCGAGGTCGGCGGCACCGTCGGTGACATCGAGGGGCTGCCGTTCCTCGAGGCCATCCGTCAGCTGCGCTACGACGTCGGTCGGGACAGCATCTGCTACGTCCACTGCGCGCTGGTGCCCTACATCGCGGCCTCCAACGAGCTCAAGACCAAGCCGGCACAGCACTCGGTGCGCGAGTTGCGCGCCGTGGGCATCCAACCCGACGTGCTCGTGCTGCGCAGCGACCGGGACCTCGAGGAGGGCCTGCGGCGCAAGGTGGCGCTGCAGTGCGACGTGGAGGTCGAAGCCGTCATCGCCTCGGTCGACCGCGCCTCGCTCTACGAGGTCCCGTTGGGCATGCGTGAGGAGGGCCTCGACCGGGTCGTGGCCAAGCGGCTCGGGCTCCCCGACGTCGAGCCGGACCTCACCGAGTGGGAGGCGCTCGTCGAGCGCGTGCTCGCCGCCCGCGACCAGGTCCGGATCGCCATCGTGGGCAAGTACGTCGAGCTCCCCGACGCCTACCTGTCGGTCGTGGAGAGCCTGCGTCACGGCGGTCTGGCGCACGCCGCGGACGTGGAGCTGCGCTGGATCGCCAGCGACGACCTCACGCCGGCCGACGATCCCGACGACGAACGCCGACTCGCGCGACAGCTCGCCGACGTGGACGGCATCCTCGTCCCGGGTGGCTTCGGCGTGCGCGGCGTCGAGGGCAAGATCGCGGCCATCCGCTACGCACGCGAGCACGGGGTGCCGTTCCTCGGCCTGTGCCTCGGGCTGCAGTCGGCCGTGATCGAGTTCGCCCGCAACGTCGCCGGCCTGCCCCTGGCCCACTCCTCGGAGTTCGAACCCAACGCGCCGGACCCCGTGATCGACCTGATGCCCGACCAGCGGGACGTGACGGACAAGGGTGGCACGATGCGCCTCGGTTCGTATCCCGCCAAGCTGCGGCCGGGGACCCGCACGCGCGCGGCGTACCGCGACGAGCCGGTCGTCTACGAGCGTCACCGACACCGCTTCGAGGTCAACAACCGCTACCGGCAGCGGCTCGAGGAGGCCGGGCTGGTCTTCTCCGGGCTCTCTCCCGACGACCGCCTGGTGGAGTTCGTCGAGCTCGCCGACCACCCCTGGTTCGTCGCCACCCAGGCCCATCCGGAGCTCAAGTCGCGCCCGAACCGGCCGCACCCGCTCTTCGACGGGTTCGTCGGCGCCGCACTGCAACGGCGCCGGGAGACCTCCGGCCGCCTGCCGGTCGAGCTCGAGGGACAGGACGTCCCCACGGCCGGCGAGCTCGACGAGCCCACCGCCGCGGAGCTCGCCGAGGCCGTCGAGTTCGAGGCGCTCGAGCCCTCGGCCGTGCGCGACTGACCGCCGCCCGTGTCGACGAGGAGTGCTCCCGTGACCGCCTGGTTCGAGACGACCCGACAGCGCACCGTCTACGAGGGTCGTGCCCGCGTCCGCATCGACACCGTGCGCATGCCCGAGGGCGAGGAGGTGGAGCGCGAGATCGTCGAGCAACGATCGGCGGTCGCCGTGGTCCCGGTCACGCCCGACGGTGAGGTCTTCCTGCTCAAGCAGTACCGACAGAGCGTCGGGGCCTACGTGCTCGAGATCCCGGCCGGACAGCTCGACGACGACGACCCCTCACCGGCGGACGCGGCGCGACGGGAGCTGGTCGAGGAGATCGGACACGATGCCGGCGAGCTCGAGTCGCTGACCGTGTTCCTCAACTCGGCCGGCTGGACCACGGAGCGCACCGCCGTGTTCCTGGCCCGTGACCCGCAGCCGGCACCCCGGCCCGAGGACTTCGTCGCCGAGCACGAGGAGGCGGACATGGAGGTCGTCCGCCTGCCCTTCGACGAGGCCCTCGCGTTGGTCATGGCCGGGGAGATCACCGACGCCAAGACGGTCGTCGGGCTGCTGCTCGCCGCGCGCACGCTGGGTCGCTGACGCCGGCACACACCGCCCGCGCGGGTTGCGCCGGCGCCGCACGCCGGCTCACTACCCTCGATGGACGGCGAGCGTGGAGGCGGGCATGAGCGCATCCGAGGCGGTCGACGCCCGACGCCAGGGACCCATGGCCGCACTGACCTCGAGGTACCTCGACCATCTGCGTGCGGAGCGGGGTCTGGCGGCGAACACCGTGGTGGCCTACCGACGGGACCTGGCCCGGTACGCCGAGTTCCTGGTCGAACGGGGGATCGACGATCCGCGGGCCGCGGCCGCCGAGGACCTCGAGACCTATCCGGCATGGCTGCGCCAGCGTCCGGGTGACGGCGACGGCCGGCACCGCAGCGGTGCGGGCTATGCCGAGTCGTCGATCTCGCGGATGGTGGTGGCCGTGCGCGGTTTCCACCGGTTCCTCGCCCGCGAGGGACTGGTCGGCAAGGACACGGCGGCCGACCTCGCGACCCCACGGGCAGCCCGCACCCTGCCCAAGGCCCTCTCGGTCGAGGACATCGAACGGCTGCTGGCCGCGCCGGTCGGAAGTGGACCACTGGTCCTGCGCGACCGGGCCATGCTCGAACTGCTGTACGGCGCCGGGCTGCGCATCAGCGAACTGGTCGGCCTCGACCTCGACGACGTCGATCGCGTCGAGCGGCTGGTGCGGGTGCACGGCAAGGGCGACAAGCAGCGCCTGGCTCCCTACGGCGAGCTCGCCGCGGTCGCGCTCGATGGCTGGGCGAGCGGTGGGCGACCGACGCTCGGCGCGCGGGCGCCGGCCCTGTTCCTCAACGCCCGCGGTGGCCGTCTGACGCGGCAGGGGGTCTGGAAGATCCTGCGGGCGCACGCCGAGCGGGTCGGGCTGGAGGAGCGGGTGTCGCCGCACACGCTGCGTCACTCGTTCGCGACCCACCTGCTCGACGGCGGTGCCGACGTGCGCGCGGTGCAGGAGCTGCTCGGGCACGCGAGCGTCACGACCACGCAGATCTACACGCTGGTGAGCCGCGCCGCCCTGCGCGCCGTCTACGAACGTGCGCATCCCCGCGCCAGGTGACCACGAGGACGTGCCGCGGCTCGAGCCGGTGAGCAGCGCCCCGATTGTCCGTCCTGTCGGTGGCGGCTAGGGTCCGCGAACGGCGTCCGGCGTGCCGTTCGAGCGCTCGGTCGAGGCGTCGATCTGTCGACGAAGCGCCGGCTCGAGGCGCATCCCGGAGGTGGCACCGTGCCGCGAGAGACGGTCGATCCGCAGCTGCTCGGCGCCGACGCGGCCGCCGGGCTGCTCCGCCAGCGCGACCGGTCCCGGCCCGGCGGGGGACCCGAGCAGCGGCGTCCCGCGCGGGTGCTCGCCATGGCCAACCAGAAGGGCGGCGTCGGCAAGACGACGACCGCCATCAATCTCGGCGCCGCGCTGGCCGAGGCCGGGCAGCGGGTGCTGCTGATCGACATGGACCCGCAGGGTTCGCTCGGGGTCGGCCTCGGCGTCGAGCCCCACGCCCTCGAGGCCACCGTCTACAACCTGCTCATGCAGGACGGCACCGCGCTCGACGACGCGCTGGTGCCGACCGACACCGAGAACCTCCACCTGTTGCCGGCGAACATCGACCTCGCGGCGGCGGAGTTGCTGTTGGTGCAGGAGGTCGCCCGCGAGCAGGCGCTCAGCCGCGTCGTCGAGCGGCTGCGGAGCCGTTACGACCACATCCTCATCGACTGCCCTCCGAGCCTCGGGCTGCTGACCATCAACGGGCTCACGGCCGCCGACGGGGTGATCATCCCGCTGATGTGTGAGTACTTCGCGCTGCGGGGCATGTCGTTGCTGATGCAGACCCTCGACCGGGTCCGCGAGCGTCTCAACCCCCGTCTGCGGCTCGAGGGCATCGTCGCCACCATGTTCGACGCACGCACCCTGCACACGCGGGAGGTCATGGAGCGCGTCCGTGACGCCTTCGGGGACGTGGTGTTCACGACGACGATCAACAAGACGATCCGCTTCGCCGAGGCGCCGGTCGCCGGGCAGTCGATCCTCAGCTACGCCGACGGCTCGCGCGGCGCGGACGCCTACCGGGCGCTCGCCCAGGAGGTGCTGCAGCGTGAACCGGCGAGCTAGCCTGCCGGGCGCCGACGAGCTGTTCCGTTCCACCGCGGACCCCGACGAGCGCACCGACCGCAGCGGCGCCCCGGCGCGGTCCCGACCGTCCGCCGCCCCTGCGGGTTCCGAGGCCGAGTCGCCGGAGGCCTCCGGCCGGGTCCGGCACGACCAGAAGATCACGGTCTACCTCACCGCCCAGGAGCTGGTCGACCTCGAACAGGCGCGCCTGCGGCTGCGGGCGGAGTTCGGCATCGCGGTCGACCGCGGTCGGATCGTGCGCGAGGCCGTGGCCGAGCTGCTGCAGGAGTTGCACGACCACGGACCGGACGCGGCGGTCGTCCACCGACTGAGCTGACAGGGGCACGATGGCACGCCTGGAGATCCCGGTCCTGATCGGACGCAAGCGCGACGGCGGCGAGCTGTCGCACGACGAGCTGCTCGCGTTCGTCGCCGCCTACGTCGCCGGTGAGGTCGACGACGCACAGATGGCGGCCTTCCTGATGGCCGGGGTCATCCGCGGGTTCAGCCGGCAGGAGGCGGTGGCCCTCACCGAGGCCCTGCTCGCGTCGGGGGAGCGGATCGATCTCCGCGGCCTGCGGGGGCCGACGGTCGACAAGCACTCCACGGGCGGGGTCGGGGACACCACCACGCTGGTGGTGGGACCGCTGCTCGCCGCAGCCGGCTGCCAGCTCGCCAAGCTCTCGGGCCGTGGGCTGGGGCACACGGGCGGCACGCTGGACAAGCTCGAGGCGATCCCCGGCTTCGAGGTCGACCTCGATCCACACCGGCTGCACGACCAGGTCGAGCGCATCGGCCTGGCGGTCGCGGCCGCGAGCCAGGATCTGGTACCGGCCGACAAGCGGCTGTACGCCCTGCGTGACGTGACCGGCACCGTGGCCAGCCCGGCCCTGATCGCCTCGAGCGTGATGTCCAAGAAGCTGGCCGGTGGGGCCGAGCACGTCCTGCTCGACGTCAAGGCCGGCAGCGGCGCCTTCCTGGAACAGGTGGACGCCGCACGGGGGCTCGCCGAGCTGTGCGTCGAGATCGGTCGCGCATCGGACCGTCACACGGCGGCGCTGGTGACCGACATGTCCCAGCCGTTGGGTGACGCCATCGGCAACGCCCTCGAGGTCGGCGCTGCGCTGGCGGTGCTGCGCGGGGAGTCGACCGGACGGCTGCGCGAGCTCAGCCTCGCGTTGACCGCCGCGATGCTGGAGCTGACGGGCGAGGCGCCCGCGGCCGCAGCCGATCGCGCCGCGCACCTGCTCGACTCCGGTGCCGGACTGGACGCCTTCCGGGACCTGGTGCAGGCGCAGGGCGGTGACGCGCGTGTGGCCGACGCGCCCGACGAGGTCCTGCCGGCCGCACCGGTGGTGCGCGAGTGGCGCCCCGAGGCCGGCGTGATCACGCGTTTCGACGGCCGCCGGCTCGGCGAGCTGGCCGCTTCGCTGGGCGCCGGTCGGCAACGGCAGGGCGACACCCTGGACCTGGCGGTGGGGCTCGTGGTGCACGGGCGCGTGGGGGACGAGGTCGTCGCCGACGAGCCCACCGTGCGGGTCCACGCCCGCACCGAGGCCGATGCCGAGCACGTGCTGCGGCAGCTGCCGGAGGCCATCGCCCTCGGGGAGGAGCCGGTGGCGGCGGTCCCGCTCGTGCACGCACGCGTCGG
Source organism: Egicoccus halophilus (assembly GCF_004300825.1). Lineage (NCBI taxonomy): Bacteria > Bacillati > Actinomycetota > Nitriliruptoria > Egicoccales > Egicoccaceae > Egicoccus > Egicoccus halophilus. Next base: position 2,325,488 of record NZ_CP036250.1, on the reverse strand, counting down.
GCTCCCTGCCCGCTGACGGCACACCGCCGGTGCCGTGCGACCCGCCGGGGGGCCGTCCCTCGCGTCCGACACCCCCACGTTGACCCCCGGGGTCGGGCGCCCGATACTGCGCGGTCCACCGACGTCCCCAGGAGGCAGCGTGGCCGCCGTCGGAGCCGTTCGACGCCTTCGTGCCCAGCCCCCGCCGCCTCCGCCGTCGGGGCCGCCACCGCGCAGCTGGGAACCGCCGACGCCCTCGGGGGTCGGACCGCCGGTGCCTCCGCCCGCACCGCCCAACGCGCCGCCGCCGCGGGGGGGCGTGGCCGGGGCGGGTGCCGGGCCGGGTGGTCGGCCGGACGGCGGACCGCACGTCCGGGGGGTGGTCAGTGGCCGTCCCGGACACCTGCTGCCGCTCCACCCGCTCGGGGTGGGTGACGTCCTCGACGGCACGGTGGGGATCCTGCGTCGGGCCTTCGTCCTGCTCGCTGCGGTCGTCGTGCTGGTGCACGGCCCCTACCAGTTGCTGGTCGCCCTGGTCCTCGACCGCTACGTCCCCGAGCTGTCGGACCCGACCAGCTTCGAGCAGGTCTTCACCGGGGAGATCGCGGTCGAACTGCTGACCCGGGTGCTGCTGGTGGGTGGCGCCTCGGCGATCGTGGCCCTGCTCGTGCACGTGCTCGTCGGCGGTGCCGTGGTCGCGGTCGTCGACGAACTCGACCACGGCCGACCGGCCGCCGCCGTCGCCGCGCTGCGGCGCAGCTTCGCCGCTTCGGGCGCGACGTTGGGGGCCACGGTGCTCGTGGGCGTCGCCGGCGCCGTCGCCGGTTTCACGCTGCTCGTCGTGCTGGTCCTGATCGGGGTCGCCGTCGCCCCGTTGGCGGTACTGCTCGGCATCGCGGCCGTGCCCGTCCTCTTCGGCATCCTGCTCGCGGCGGCCTACCTCGTGCTGCCCGTCGCCCTGCGGGAGGACACCGGTCCGCTCCAGACCGTGTCGCGGACCGTGTGGGTGCTGCGTCGCCGTTTCTGGTGGACCCTCGGTGTGACCGGTCTCGTCCTGCTGCTGGTGGGGGTGGTGTCGTTCGGGGTGTCGCTGCTGCTCGGGCTGCTCGCCGCCGTGGCCGGTCCGGCGGCCTTCGTGGTGGAAGCGGTGGCCGGGACGCTGAGCGCGCTCGTGTCGGTCCCGCTGACGGTCGGTGCCGCACTGCTGATCCACCACGACGCCCGCATCCGGGCGGAGGGCTACGACCTGCGGGCGCGGGCGGGTCAGCCGCCGTGGGCGTGACGGCCGTCGCGTCGCTCGGGTCGGCCGTGTTCAGGGTGCCGCTCGGCCACGATCCCGAGACGCTGCGCCGACGCGCCCGCGACCTGCTCGCGCGACCGCCCTACACCGACAGCGACCCCGGCCCGGTGACCGACGTGCTCGACCGGCTGCGTCAGTGGCTGGCGGATGTGCTCGACGCCGTGCTGGGGGCCGTGGCCGGAAGCACCACCTTCGCCTGGTTGGTCGTGGGCCTGGCGACCGTCGCCGTCCTGGCCCTGGTCCTGCGGTTCTCGCGTGGCGTGAGCGTCGACGGTGGCGCCCCGCCGACCACGTCCGCAGCCGCACGCCGGTCGGCCACGGCCTGGCGCGAACAGGCCGTGTCGCACGCCGCGGCCGGTCGGTGGGACGCCGCGATCCGCGCGGGGTACGCGGCACTGGTCACGCAACTGGTCGAGGACGGCGTCCTCACCGACGCCGACGCGCGCACCGTGGGGGAGATCGACACGGCCGTCGACCGTGACGCGCCGGAGCGGGCGGCGGACGTCCGAGCCGCCGGTGCCGTGTTCGAGGACGTGTGGTACGGCCACCGGCAGGCCGACGAGGCCGGTTACCGGCTCGTCCTCGACGCCGCGTCGGGCAGGGTCCGGGCATGAGCACCGCGCCGGACGCCGTCCCGAGGTCGACCCGCCCCCGACGTCGACACGTCGCCTTCCTCGTCGCGGTGGTGTCCCTGGTCGCCGCGGGGCTGCTGGCCGGTCCGACGACCGAGGAGGCACCGCTGGACCCTTCCTCGAGCGCCCCCGACGGACTGCTGGGCCTGGTCGAGGTGCTGCGCGCGAGCGACGTTCCCGTCGAGGTCGGCCTCGAGCTGCCGGAGGATCCGACGACCCGGCTCTTCGTCCCCCTCGACCGCCTCAACCGCACCCGGCAGGCGGAGGTACGCGACTGGGTGGCGGCCGGCGGTCACCTGGTGGTCGCCGACCCGACCTCGCCGCTGCACGAACTGACCCCGGTCGGGGGTGGACTGGTCGACAGCATCGGCCCGACCGGACGCGCGCCGGGTTGCGACGCGCTGCCCGCGGTGAGCACCGTGACCCACGCCAGCTGGACCGCGCTCGAGGTACCGGCGGAGGCCGACGCGGTGTGCTTCGTGCTGGGGGAGGAGCTCGCCTGGCTGGTAGCGACCGGCCACGGGCAGGGCACGATCGTCGCGCTCGGGTCGCCCGATCCGTTCACCAACCGTCTCCTCGACGTCGACGACCACGCGGTCCTCGCCGCGAGCCTGCTCGCACCCACGCCCGGCGCACCGCTGCAGATCGTCCCGCTGCCGCCCGTCGGGGAGGGAGAGACCGCGATCGCCGACCTGGTTCCCGATCGGGTCTGGCAGGGGCTCGCGGTCCTGCTCGTGGCGGCCGTCGTCGCCGCCGTCGCCCGCGGGCGACGGCTCGGCCTCCCGGTCGAGGAGCGGCTGCCTCCCGTGCTGCCCGCCAGCGAGCTGGTCGGGTCGCTGGCCGGCCTGCTGCAACGCTCGGGCCGGCGCGGGAGCGCGGCCGACCTGCTGCGCCAGGACGCCCGTACGGCGGTGGCGGCGGCCACCGGTCTGTCCGCCGACGGCGACCCGCAGCAGCTCGCGTCGCTCGCCGTCGACCGCCTCGGTGTCGACGTCCGGACCGCCGACCGTGCGCTGCTCGACGCGCCCGTGGACGACGACGAGACCCTGCGGGCGTTGCAGACGGCCGTCTCGTCGGTCCGACGGCGTGCCCGCGGCGGACCGGTGAGCTCGGGCTCGTCGCGGAGCACCGACCCGGTGGAGCCGTCCTCGCCCGCGCACGGATCCTCCGTGTCGTCGCAGGCCCGGACCTCCGGCTCGCCACCGCCCTGAGCCGCCACGTGACGCCCCCGGCACCCGCACGTACCGGCTCCCGACCCATCCCCCGTCCGACCGACCGCCGTTCCCCTCCAGGAGTCCGCCCGTGTCCGAACCCCACGACGCCCCGCCCGCGGCGGCCGAACCACCTGCCGTCCCGGCCTCGAGGGACGCCTCCGAGCCGGCCCGGGCGGCACTGCTCGCCGTCCGCGAGGAGATCGCCAAGGTCGTCGTCGGCCAGGACGCGGTGGTCACGGGGCTCGTCACCGCGCTGCTGGTCCGGGGGCACGTGCTCCTCGAGGGCGTGCCCGGTGTGGCCAAGACGTTGCTCGTGCGGACGCTGGCGGCGTCGCTGGAGCTCGAGGCCTCACGGGTGCAGTTCACGCCCGACCTGATGCCGGCCGACGTGACCGGCCAGCACGTGCTGGCCGAGGACGGCCGGGACCTGCGTTTCCGCAAGGGTCCGGTGTTCACCAACCTGCTGCTGGCCGACGAGATCAACCGCACCCCGCCACGCACGCAGGCGGCCCTGCTCGAGGCCATGCAGGAACGGCAGGTCTCCACCGCCGGGCGGACCTGGGCGCTGCCCGACCCCTTCCTCGTCGTGGCGACACAGAACCCGGTCGAGTACGAGGGCACCTACCCGCTGCCCGAGGCCCAGCTCGACCGCTTCCTGTTCCTGTTGCAGGTGCCGTACCCGACCGAGGAGCAGGAGCGCGAGATCGTCGCGCGCCACGACCGGGGCGCGGACGCCGCCGCCGACCCTGGCGCGGCGGGGGTGTCCCCGGTCGCCGACGCGGGAGCACTGCTCGCCGCCCGCGAGGCCGTTCGCACGGTCCGGGTCGAGGCCGCCGTGCGCGACTACGTGGTCGCGCTGGCGCGCGCGACCCGTGACGCGCCCGCGGTGCAGCTGGGCGTGTCCCCACGCGGGACCACCATGCTGTTGCACGCCGCCAAGGCGTGGGCCTGGCTGGCGGGGCGGGCCTATCTCACCCCCGACGAGGTCAAGGCCGTCGCCAAGCCGACCCTGCGGCACCGCCTGCACCTGCGTCCCGAGGCGGAGCTGGACGGGATGAGCGCCGACACCGTCCTCGACGGGGTGCTGGCGTCGGTCCCGGTACCGCGATGAGTGTCGATCCGCCTCCGCGTCTGACGCGGCGGTGGTGGGCCGGCGTGCTCCCGGTCCCCACGCAACGGGCGGCCCTGGCGCTGGCGGCGCTGGTCCCGGTCGTGTGGCTGGTCCCGGCACCGGTGCCCTGGTGGGCGCCGGTCGCGCTGGTGGCCGTGCTGGTCGCCGTCGACGCCTACCGGGTGCCCGCACCGTGGCGGATCGGGGTCGAACGCGAGCTGCCGGGCGTCGTCGGTCTCGACGCCACCACCGAGCTGACCTGGCGCGTGCACAACCCGACCGCCCGGCCGGTCGCGGTCGCGGTGGCCGACGAGTTGGCCCCGAGCCTCGGTGCCGAGCGGCGGCGGGCGAGCCTGCAGGTCCCGGCCGGGGGACGCCGCGTCGAGCGAGTGACGTTGCGCCCGGCACGCCGCGGCACGTTCCGCCCCGAACGGCTGACCGTGCGGGTCACCGGGCCGCTCGGGCTGGGTCGTCGGCAGGCGGAGCGCTCCCTGCCCGGGCGCATCGAGGTGCATCCCGGCTTCCGCTCGCGCGCGGCGGCGGAGTTGCGGGTCCGCCGCCAGCGGATCCTCGACGAGGGCCTGCGGGCGATCCGGGCCCGCGGGGGCAGCTCCCAGTTCGAGGCCCTGCGCGAGTACGTCGAGGGCGACGACGTGCGGCGCATCGACTGGCCGGCGACCGCACGCTCCGGGCATGCCGTCGTGCGCACCTACCGGGCCGAGCGCAACCAGCAGGTGCTGGTCCTGCTCGACACCGGCCGGTTGAGCGCCGGCCTGGTCGAGGACGTCCCGCGCCTGGACCACGCGATGGACGCCGTACTGGCCCTGGCGACCATCGCGACCCGCTCCGGCGACCGCACCGCACTGCTGGCCTTCGGTGCCTCGGTGCGGGCCGTCGTGCCCTCGCGTGGCGACCAGGGACAGCTCCGGCGGTTGTCGAGCGCCATGCACGCGCTGGAACCCGAGCTCGTCGAGAGCGACTACGGCGAGGCGTTCCGCGGGGCGCTCGCGCGGTTCCCGCGGCAGTCCACCCTGGTGCTGTTCACCGAACTGGGCGCCGAGGCGGTGCAGGAACAGCTGGTGCCCGCCCTGCCGCTGCTCACGCGCGCGCACGCCGTGGTCGTGGTCGCCGTGCGCGACCCGGCCGTGGAGGCGCTGCGCGACGCCCCGGCCGAGCACGCGGGTGACGCCTACGGCGCCGCGGCGGCGGTCTCGGTCCTCGCGGCGCGCGAACGTGCCGCCGACCACCTGCGGCGACTGGGGGTCCGGGTCGTCGACGCCGTCCCGGGCGAGCTGGCGGGGCGGGTCGGCGACGCCTACCTCGAGGTCAAGGCGCGAGGCGGCTGACCTTCCACGTCCGCGGAGCCGGCGGAGGACTCGCCCAGGGCCCCCGTGCGCCCGTGTCGGGCGGCGTCGCGTCCGTAGATCCCCACGTAGGCGAGGAACGCCACCCACACCAGGGCTCCGGTGCCGACCCGTGCCCAGGTCGGCCAGGGCGCCGGTGTCACGTACCCCTCGAGCAGACCGGCCACGAGGAAGACCAGGACCAGGCCGATCACGATCACCACGCAGCGGCGCCCCTCCTCCGCCAGCGCCTGCCGCCGGAAGCGCTCACCGGGAGCGATCAGGGCCCAGCCCAGCCGCAGTCCCGCACCTCCGGCGACGAACACGGCCGTGAGCTCCAACAGCCCGTGCGGCAGGATCAGGCCCCAGAACCGGGCCGCCTCACCGGCCGCGTGGAACATCCCCGCGGCGACGCCGACGTTGAGGCCGTTGACCACCAGCACGACCAGCGTGGGCACGCCGGCCGCGATCCCGCTGGCGAAGGCGAGCGCGCCGACCCGGGCGTTGTTGGTGAACACCCGGGCGGCGAAGGTCGTCCCGGGCTCGGCGGAGTAGTAGCCCTCGAACTCCTCCTCCAGGTAGCTCTGCCGCGCCGTCTCCGGCATCGCCGCCTCGACGGCCGCGGGACTGTTGGCCAGCCACAGCGCGGGGGCCGCGAACGCCGCGACGAACACCACGGTGGCCGCGAGGACGGCGACCCGCGCGTGCCACACCGCGGCCGGGAACGACCAGCGCACCGCCTCGAGGAACGTGCGCCAGGTCCGCGGGCGGGTGCCGTGGACGACGGCCGTGGACCGCGCGACCAGGTCGCTGAGCCGGGCGGAGAGCCCCGGATCACGGTACCGGTGACGTACGGCGGCGAGCTGACTGGAGACGCGCAGGTGGAGCCGGACGAGCTCGTCGAGCTCGTCGGCCGAGACGTTGGCCGGGCCACCCGCCGCACGCCGCGTCAGCTCGTCCAGTCGGTCCCAGGTCGACTGGTTGGTCAGGATGTAGCCGTCGACGTCCGTGTCCGACCCTCCGAGTCCGGCCGCATGGCACCGCTAGCGTCCGCGTCAGTCTAGGAGGACCACGTGCAGGGACCCAGCGGCGCCGGCGGAACGGTGACACCCGAGGGTGTCGCCCTCGACCTCGAGCACGCCACGGTCGGCTCCCGCGGCATCGCCTATCTGCTCGACCTGCTGGCGATGGGCAGCCTGTTGCTGTTGTTCGGGCTCGCGGAGAGCATCTTCGGTGTGAGCGGCTTCGTGCCCGGATGGCTGGGGCTGGCCCTGCTGCTGCTGTTCGTGTTCGCGGTGCTGTTCGGCTACCCGATCGGGTTCGAGACCTTCTGGCGCGGGCGCACCCCGGGCAAGGCCGCGCTCGGACTGCGCGTGGTCACCACGGAGGGGGCGCCCGTCGGCTTCCGTCACGCGACGGTCCGTGCGGTCGTCGGCCTGGTCGAACTGCTGCCCACCATGGGCGTGCCCGCGATGGTCAGCAGCCTGCTCAACGGGCGCGGACAACGGCTGGGGGACCTCGCCGCCGGCACGGTCGTGTTGCGCGTGCGCCGCGGTTCGCGGGCCCCGGTGGCCCACGCCTTCGCGCCGCCGGCCGGGTTGGAGGACTACACCGCACGGTTGGACGTCAGCGCGCTCGGGTCTGCGGACTACGCCACGGTCCGTGAGACCCTGCTGCGGCTCGGCGACCTGGCGCCCGGTGCCCGTCGGGAGGTCACCGAGGTGGTCGCCGACGCGTTGCTGGGCCGTGTCGCCCCGCCGCCGCCGGCCGGTGTCCCGGCCGAGGTCTGGCTGGTCTGTGTGGCCGCGGCCGTGCAGCGCCGCCGGCCGGCCACCACCGCGGGCCCGGCAGCGGACCCGACGCCGCCCGCCCCGTCCGGCCGGGAGCACGGCAGGTCCGGTGCTGCGTCGGGTCCGACGGCGACCCCCGACGACTCGGCGTCGATCCCGCCTCCGGCCGCGCGCACCGGCGACGTCGAGGTGCCCGACGACGGGTTCCGCCCGCCGCAGTGACCGCGGGGGCGTCGCTGCGGCGGGCCCGGGGCGGCGCGTCGCTACGCTGGGGCGCTCGCGTCCGTTCTCCGAACCGTGCAGGAAGCCGGCTCCCGATGGCCTACCAGGTGAAGCTCGAGGTCTTCGAGGGGCCCTTCGACCTGCTGCTGCAGTTGATCTCCCGCCGCAAGCTCGACGTCACCGAGGTCGACCTCGCCGAGATCACGGCCGACTTCCTCGCCCATCTCGACCGGGGCCTCGAGGACCTCGACCTCGAGACCGCCACCCGGTTCCTGGTCGTGGCGGCCACCCTCATCGAACTCAAGGCCGCCCGCCTGCTGCCCCGTGAGGAGCGCGACGAACTCGAGGACCTGCTCGGCGACGCGAGGGACCTGCTCTACGCCCGGCTGCTCGAGTACCGGGCGTTCCGGGACGTGGCGCGCATCGTCTCGCACCGGCTGACGAGCAACGAGGCGTACCTGGCCCGGGACGTGGCGCCGGAGCCGTGGCTGCAGCGGCTCGTCCCCGAGACGCCGTTGGCGGTCGACGCCGGTGGCCTGGCCGCCATCGCCGCGTCGGTGCTGACCCCTGCGCGCGAGGCGCCGGTCGACCTCAGCCACATCCGCCGCAGCTACATCACCATCCGGGACGCGGCCGTCGACCTGCTCGCCCGGGTGCGCGCGGATGCGCCCAGTACCTTCGCGGACCTCGTGGCCGACCGGGGCCGGGGGGACCGCGTGGTGTTCTTCCTGGCCGCGCTCGAACTGTTCAAGCTCGGCCACGTCGAACTCGAGCAGCCCGACCATCGCGGCCCGCTGGCGATCCTGGCCCGCACGGGCGGCCAGGACCTCGACTCGCTCACGGAGCCCGATGAGCCCGACGAGCCCGACGAGCCCGACGACGGCCGCACCGACGCACCTGTCCCCACTGCTTCCGGAGTCACGCCGTGAACGACGAACCCGCCGACGCGCCGGTGGACGCCGCGCCGGCGCCGGTCGGTCTGCCGTCGGCAGGTCAGGCCCCGGACCGTCCCACCGACGAGCAACTGCGCCCCGGCGTCGAGGCGCTGCTGTTCCTCGCCGACGAGCCGCTCGAGGCCGCTGCCGTCGCGGAGGTGCTCGACCGCGACCCGCGCGAGGTCGAGCAGGTGATCGCCGAGGTGCAGGCCGCCTACGCCGCGGCCGACCGCGGGGTCGAGATCCGTGCGGTGGCAGGCGGGTGGCGGATGTACACCGCCCCGGCCGCACGCCCGGTGCTGCAGCGCTGGGCGCTGGCGGGTCGCACCGGGCGGCTGACACAGGCCGCGCTCGAGACCCTGGCGGTCATCGCCTACAAGCAGCCGATCAGCCGCAGCGAGGTCGGCGACATCCGCGGCGTCAGCGCCGACGGGGCCGTCCGCAGCCTGGTCGCGCGGGGCTTCGTGACCGAGGTCGGGCGTGACGAGGGCCCGGGGCAGGCGGTGCTCTACGGCACGACCAGACTGCTGCTCGAGCGACTGGGGTTGCAGTCGCTCGACGAACTGCCGCCGCTCACCGACTTCCTGCCCGAGGCGCCGGCACCCGACGAGCCGGATCTGGGCAGCGTCAAGGAGGTACGGCGGCGTCTGGCCGAGGGCGGGGAGCTGCCGGTCCGCGGCGTGCTGGCCGGCCGACGGACCAACACCGGCGGCGAGGACGGCGAGGAACCCGACGACGACGCCATGCCCGCCCCGAACGCCACGCGTGGCGCGGGACGCGGTGGTGACGACATCGACGAGTTGACCGACCGGCTGGAGCAGGCGGCGCGCAACGCCGTCGACCGGTTGCGGCAGGCCGTGGCCGCCGGCGACGGCGACCCGGCATCCGACGACGACGACCCGGCGGAGGTCTCCGCCGACCCCGGAGCACGAGATGACTGAGCAACGGGTACAGAAGGTCCTCGCGGCCGCCGGTATCGCCTCACGACGGGCCTGCGAGGAGCTGATCGCCACCGGTCGCGTGCGGGTCAACGGCGAGGTCGTCGAGCTCGGCGCCAAGTGCGACCCGACCGCCGACGTGGTCGAGGTCGACGGGGAGCGGATCAACACCGATCCCGACAAGCTCTACGTGCTGCTCAACAAGCCGCGCGGCGTGGTCACCACCGCCGACGACCCGCAGGGGCGCCCGACCGTGGTCGACCTCGTCAACCTGCCCCAGCGGCTGTATCCCGTCGGACGTCTCGACCAGGACACCGAGGGGCTGTTGCTGCTCACCAACGACGGTGAGCTCACCCACCAGTTGCTGCACCCGTCGTTCGAGGTGCCACGCACCTACGTGGCCCTGGTGCCCGGGCCGGTCCGCAAACGGGCGCTGGCGCAGTTGCGCGACGGCGTGGAGCTCGACGACGGGGTCGCTCGCGCACGGTCGGTCCGGGTGCTCGAGGAGGAGCACGGGCGGGCACTGATCGAGCTGGTGATGACCGAGGGACGCAAGCGCGAGGTCCGCCGCATGTTCGCGGCCCTGGGCCTGACGGTCGAGCGGCTGGCACGCGTCGCCTACGCCGGGGTCGAGCTCGGCGAGTTGCGCCAGGGCAAGTGGCGATTCCTCACGCAGGCCGAGGTCGGCCGGCTGCACGCGGCGGTGGCCGAGGGCTCCCGACCGGCCCCCGGGGGCCAGCGCTGGGAGACCCGCCGCACCACCCGCGGCGAACGCGATGCCCGCGCTGCCAACGCCGCCCGGGCGACGCGCCGGGGAGGATCACGATGAGCGAGGCACGGGTACGGGCGCTGCGGGGCGCGACCACGCTGGACCGCGACGACCGCGAGCACCTGATCGCGCGCACCCAGGAGCTGATGGCCGCGGTGTTCGCCCGCAACGAACTCGTCGAGGACGACCTGATCTCGATCGTGTTCACCGCCACCGACGACGTCCACGCCGCCTTCCCGGCGGTCGCGGCACGCGAGGCGGGCATCACCCACGTCCCCTTGCTGTGCGCCCGCGAACTCGAGGTCGAGGGCGGGATCCCGCGGTGCGTGCGGATCCTCGTCCACGCCTACACCCCCCGCACGGCCCGCGAGCTCCGGCACGTCTACCTGCACGACGCCCGTCAACTGCGCACCGACCTGCCGGAGTGAGCACGACGCCGCGCCTGGCCGTCCTCGGGGGTGGGCTGATCGGGGGCTCCCTCGCCGTGGCCTGCCGCCGGCTCGCGGTCGGTCACGTCACCCTGACCGACACGTCCGCGGACGTGCGTCGCGCGGCGGCCGGGCTCGGGCTCGCCGACGAGGTCGCCGAGGACGTCGCCGCGTGCGTGCGCGCGGCCGACGTCGTCGTCGCCGCGGTTCCTGCGGCGGTCGTCGGGGACGTGCTCGAACAGGCCGCCCGGTACGCACCGGCCGACGCCGTGTTCACCGACGTCGCCAGCCTCAAGGGCAGCGTCACCCTCGAGGTGACGTCGAGGTTGAGGGCTGCGGGTGTCGACCCGGCCCGATTCGTCGGCGGCCATCCCATGGCGGGATCGGAGCGCAGCGGCCCGCAGGCCGCGGACGCGACCCTGTTCCAGGCAGCGACCTGGGTGCTGACCCCCACGGCCGACACCGCCGCGGAGACCCTGCGCCGCGTCTCGGGGGTGCTCCGGCAGATCGGGGCCCGGGTGCTCGCGCTCGCTCCCGCGCGGCACGACGAACTGGTCGCCCTGGTCAGCCACCTGCCGCACCTGGCGGCCTGCACGCTCGCCGACGTCGCCGGTGAGGCCTCGGCGCGGGCGGGCGAGGTGGTGCTGGCGGTCGCCGGCGGCGGCTTCCGCGACACGACCCGGATCGCGGCGTCGGACCCGCGACTGTGGCGCGGGATCCTGGCCGGCAACCGCGACGCGGTCCTGGTCGCCCTCAACCGCTACGAGCAGCGCCTGACCGAGGTGCGCCGGCTGCTCGAACGCGGCGACGACGAGGCCCTCGAGGCCCTGCTCGGTCGTGCCGCCCGCGCCCGCGCCCAGCTGGTGCCCAAGGCGGTCGACGACGCGGTGGTCGACGTGGTCGTTGCACTCGACGACCGTCCGGGGGCACTGGCCACCATCACTACGGCGCTCGGCGAGGCCGCCATCAACGTCGAGGACCTCGCGATGCGCCACGCCGAGGGTCGGCGGGGCGCGCTGCTGGTCCGCATCGCCGCAGGGGAGTGCGAGCGGGCCCTGGAGGTCCTCACGGCCCGTGGGCTGGCCGCGCACGCCGAACCGGCCGACGCGGCGACGTGACGCACCCGGCCGACGCGGCGCCGTGACGCTTCTGGCCGACGACTCGACAGGAGGACCCGTGCAGCGCTGTTCGATGATCCCGTTCGCGCACCCGCCCGACGCCGAGGTCGTGGTCCCGGGGTCCAAGAGCATCACCAACCGTGCCCTGGTGGTGGCGGCGCTCGCCGCGGGCCGCTCCCGGCTCGACGGCGTGCTCTTCGCCGACGACACCGAGGCCATGCTGGGGGCGTTGGCCACCCTCGGGGTCCCGCTCGAGGTCGACCGGTCGGCCCGGTCGGTGACGGTCGGCGGACTGGACGGCGCGGTCCCGGCCGGCCCCCTCGAGCTCGACGTGCGGCTGTCGGGGACCACGGCCCGGTTCCTGGCGCCGCTGCTGGCCCTCGGCGAGGGGCCCTACCTGCTCGACGCCGCGCCGGCCTTCCGCCGCCGCCCGATGGCGCCGGTGTTCGATGCCCTGCGCCAGCTCGGCGTGCAGGTGCACGAGACCGGCGCCCCGGGTCACCTGCCGGCACGTCTGCGGGGACCGGGAACGGACACGGGCGCGCTCGAGGTCCCCGCCGACGTGTCCAGTCAGTTCCTCTCGGGTCTGCTGCTCAGCGCGCCGGCGCGGCCCGACGGGTTGCGGGTCCGGGTCCCCGGCGCGCTCGTCTCGCGTCCCTACGTGACGATGACCACCGCGGTGATGCGGGCGTTCGGTGCCCGGGTCGAGGCCGACGACGACGACACGTTCACCGTGGCCCCCGGCGGGTACCGGGGTACCACCTACCGGATCGAGCCCGACGCCAGCGCCGCGTCCTACGTGCTCGCGGCGGCCGCGATCACCGGCGGGCGCGTGCGCGTTCCCGGTCTCGGCCGCGGCTCGCTGCAGGGAGACGTCGGCTTCGCGCAGGTGCTCGCTCGCATGGGCGCCACGGTGGACCTCGCCGACGAGCACGTCGAGGTGCAGGGCACCGGCCGGCTCCAGGGCGTGGACGTGGACCTGTCCGACCTGTCCGACACGGCCCAGACCCTCGCGGCCGTGGCCGTGTTCGCCTCCTCGCCCACGCGGGTGCGTGGCATCGGCTTCATCCGGCACAAGGAGACCGACCGGGTGCGGGCGGTGGTCACCGAACTGCGACGCCTCGGGATCGACGCCGTCGAGGAGGACGACGGCTTCCTCGTGCGGCCCGGCACACCCCGACCCGGTGCCGTGCACACCTACGAGGACCACCGCATGGCCATGAGCTTCGCCCTGCTGGGCCTGCGGGTCCCCGGCGTCGAGATCCTCGACCCGGGTTGCGTGGCGAAGACCTTCCCGGACTACTTCACGGTGCTCGAGTCGCTGCGCCGGTGACCTCGCCGGCCCGCCTCCGGCCGCGGGTACGGTGCGCGGGTCCTGCGTCCGCGTGCTCTACCAGGAGACCTCCGCCGTGCCCGACGTGCCCGACGATGTCGTGCCTCCCACCGCGTCGACCGCCGACGCACCCGCCGTGGTGGGTGCGGTCGTGGTCGCCATCGACGGGCCGGCCGGGTCGGGCAAGTCCTCGGTCGCCCGCCGGGTCGCCGAGCGACTCGGTCTGCCGCACGTGGACACCGGGGCGCTGTACCGGGCGGCCACCCTGGCGGTGCTGCGCGCCGGGGCCGACCCGACCGACGAGGCCGACTGCGCGGCCGTGGTCGCCGACACCGTCCTCGAGCGACACGCCGGGCGCACCCTGCTCGACGGCGAGGACGTCGAGGACGAGATCCGTGGGCCGGACGTGACCGCGAGCGTCTCGGCCGTCTCGGCCCACGCGGCGGTGCGCGACGCGCTGCTCGCGGCCCAACGGGGCGCCGTCGCCGAGGAGGGCGGCGTGGTCGAGGGGCGCGACATCGGCTCGGTCGTGCTCCCCGACGCCGACGTGAAGGTCTTCCTGACCGCCAGCGTGCGCGAGCGGGCCCGGCGGCGGGCCGCCCAGCTCGGGCGCGACGACCTCGAGGACCTCGAACGGGAGATCGTCGCTCGCGACACGGCCGACGGCGGCCGCGAGGTGGCGCCGATGCAGGTCGCCGAGGACGCGTGGGTGCTCGACTCCTCCGAGCTCGACCTCGACGCGGTCGTCGCGTCCGTGGTCGAGCGGGTGGTCGAACAGGTCGCGGCGCGACCGCGTGACCCGCTGCGTGCGCGGCGGGCCCTGCCGCGCGTCGCGGTCGTCGGGCGGCCCAACGTCGGCAAGTCCACGCTGGTCAACCGCATCCTCGGCGCCCGGGTGGCCATCGTCGAGGAGAAGCCCGGGGTGACCCGCGACCGCACGGAGCACCCGGCCGAGTGGCTCGGACGGCACTTCCTGGTGGTCGACACCGGCGGCTGGGAACACCAGGCCGAGGGCATGGCCGCCCGCATCGTCGACCAGGCCGAGGCCGCGGTGGCCGCCGCCGACCTGGTCGTGTTCGTGGTGGACGCGACCGTCGGCGCGCTCGAGGACGACGAGCGGTACGCGCGGCTGCTGCGTCGCAGCCGCGTGCCGGTGCTGCTGGTCGCGAACAAGGTCGACAACGACCGCCAGGAGGCGCTGGTCCACGAGCTGTACGGCCTCGGGCTGGGCGCGGCGCACCCGGTGTCCGCGCGGCACGGACGCGGCGTGGGCGACCTGCTCGACGAGGTGCTGGCCGCGCTGCCGACGGCGGCCGACCAGGCGCCGGCCGTCTCGACGGTGCCGCGTGTGGCGATCGTCGGCAAGCCCAACGTCGGCAAGTCGTCGTTGTTCAACCGCCTGCTGGGCGAGGAGCGCTCGATCGTCGACAGCGTCGCGCACACGACCCGCGACGCGGTCGACACGATGGCCGAGATCGACGGTGAGCCGTGGGTGTTCGTGGACACCGCCGGCATGCGGCGGCGCTACCGCCACGGCGAGGAGACCGAGCTGTACTCGGTCGACCGCACGCGGGCCGCGATCGAGAGCGCCGACCTGGTGCTGTTCCTGCTCGACGCCTCCGAGCCGCTGGGGGAGCAGGACCAGCGGCTGGCGGCGCTGCTGCGCGAGGCGGGCCGGGGCGTGGTGCTGGTGTGCAACAAGTGGGACCTCGTCGACGAGGACCGCCGGCTCGACCTGGAGAAGGAACTCGACCGCCTGCTGTCGTTCGCGGCGTGGGCCCCGCGGGTCAACATCTCGGCCGCGTCCGGTCGGGGTCTGCGCCGGCTGCTGCCGCAGCTGCGCACGGTGTGGGACAACTACCGGCGCCGGGTGCCGACGCGGGAGGTCAACCGGCTGGTCGAGGAGGCCGTCGCCCGTCACCCGCTGCCGCGCCAGGGGCAGAAGAACCTCAAGATCCGCTACGCCACGCAGGCCGAGGTGGCGCCGCCACGGTTCCTGCTGTTCGCCAACGGTCGGCTGCCGGCCTCCTACCGCCGCTACCTGGAACGCGAGCTGCGTGAGCGGCACGACTTCACCGGTGTCCCGTTGACGATCGAGGACCGGCCGCCCTCCCCGCGCCAGCGTCGCTGACCGCCGGACCGCTGCTCGCGGACTGCGGACCGCGCGGGCGGCGGTGCCGGTTGGCCCCCCGGGTCGGGAGCAGGTAGCGTGCCGCCTCCGCGACCCCGGTTCGCCCGAGGTCGCACCAGGTGGACGACGTCCCCGCCGGTTCCACGGGTGGGACGCCGGATCCTCCACCGGGCTGTGGCGCAGTCAGGTAGCGCACTCGTCTGGGGGGCGAGGGGTCGCCGGTTCAAGTCCGGCCAGCCCGACGTCCGCCGCCGGGGTCCCACGCGGGCCCCGGCGGCGCGTGCGATCATGCGGACCAGCGGCTGCGGCGCAACGCGGCACTCGGCGGCAGGGGTGGGCCTTGCGGATCTACGACCTGGGTGGTGGCGGGCGACAGCGTGCCGCCTCGCGTCGGATCTGGACGATCCCCAACCTGTTGTCGTTCGCGCGGCTGGCGATCCTGCCGGTGGTCTACCTCGACCTGACCGACGGCCGGTTCCTGCGCGCCTTCGTGCTGTTGGCGGTGTTCGCCGCGACCGACTGGCTCGACGGCTACCTCGCCCGTCAGCTCGACCAGGTCACCGAGCTCGGCAAGCTCCTCGACCCGATCAGCGACCGGATCCTGTTCGTCGTGGTCGGGATCGGGTTCGTGGTCGGCGGGCTCCTGCCGTGGTGGGTCGTGGCCGTGCTGATCGCGCGGGACCTGCTCGTCGGGCTCGCCGGCCTGGCCCTGCTCGCCCGTGGGGGGCGGCCGCCGGACGTGACGCGGCTGGGCAAGACGGCGACCTTCGGGCTCATGTGGGCCCTGCCGATGCTGCTGCTGGCCGTGGTCGTCGGCGACGGGGTCGCGGCACCGCAACCGCTGCTGTACTGGCTGGCGTGGGCGCTGTTGGTGGTCAACATCGTGCTCTACTGGCTCGCCGCGTTCGACTACGCCCGCATCGTCCGCCGGCGTGCGAACGCGACCGGGGGCGAGGACCAGAACAGCGACACGCCGCTGCGATAGGGTGGCGCGATCGGCCGGATGGCCGGACCGGGACGGTGCCGTCGAACGGCCCCCCGGAACCGCCGGTAGCCGGACCAGCCGGTAGCCGAGAACAGCCGGCAGCTGACCAGGACACCGACCAGGACAGGAGTGCTCTGCCGTGGCGGAGAACACGCCGAGCGAGTTGCGCTACACCGAGCAACACGAGTGGTTGCGCGACGACGGCGAGCTGCTGACCGTCGGGATCACGCAGTTCGCCCAGGAGCAGCTCGGCGACGTCGTCTACGTCGACCTGCCGAGCCCGGGTGCGGAGGTCGAGCAGGGGCAGGTGTTCGGCGAGGTCGAGTCGACCAAGTCGGTCTCCGACCTGTACGCCCCCGTCAGTGGGGTGGTCGTCGAGCGCAACGAGGACCTCGACGAACGCCCCGAGCTGGTCAACCTCGAGCCCTACGGCCAGGGCTGGATGGTGACGATCCGTCCCGGTGACCGCGGGGAACTCGACGGACTGCTCGACGCCGAGGCCTACGGCGAGCTGGCCGAGGGCTGACCTCCACCTCGACCCGAGGTCGAGCAGGCACGGAGCTCGTGCACCGACGGGCTGCGTCGGCCGCCCGGGTGGTCTAGGCTGCCGGACTCGCCGCGGGGGCCGTCGGGTCGGGCTGGACCTTCCGCAGACCCTGACGGCGCTCCGGATCCCGTGACGTCACAGGAGGCGACGTGTTCTGCAGCCAGTGCGGCGAACAAGTGCCCGAGGACGCCAACTTCTGTCCGTCCTGCGGGGCACGGGTCGTCGTCGCCCCGGCCGGGACCGAGCACACCACGGCGTCCATCGAGGTCGGGGCCTTCGATCCCGCCCACGAACTCGACGCGCTGCCGGAGCTGGAGCCGGGAACGGGCATGCTGGTCGTGGTCCGCGGACCCAATGCCGGCGCCCGGTTCGTGCTCGACCACGACCCGGTGACCGTCGGTCGCCACCCCGACTCGGACATCTTCCTCGACGACGTGACGGTGTCGCGCCGGCACGCGCAACTGGTCCACGGCGAGCACGGCTCGGTGGTGCGCGACCTCGGGAGCCTCAACGGCTCGTACGTCAACGGTGAACGCGTCGACGAGCGGGCGCTGGCCACCGGTGACGAGGTGCAGATCGGGCGGTTCAAGCTGCTCTATGTCGGTGACGGGGCCGAGGCGGGTGGGCTGGCACCGTGAAGTCCCTCACCATCGGTGAGGTGCTCAACCGCCTGAAGGACGAGTTCAGCGACATCACGATCTCCAAGATCCGCTTCCTGGAGGCCGAGGGGCTGATCTCGCCCGACCGGACGGAATCCGGCTACCGCAAGTTCACCGGTGAGGACATCGACCGGCTGCGCTACGTGTTGCGGGCCCAGCGGGACCGGTACCTCCCACTGCGGGTCATCAAGGACGAGCTCGCGCGGCTCGACGCCGGCCTGCCCGTCGCCGGGGCGCCCGGCGAGGAGCCGGCGTCGGCGCCCTCGCCCTCGCCCGACACCGGGGAAGCGTCGCCGCCCGTCGACGCGCCGGCGTCGGTGTTCGACCTGCCCGCGGCCGAGGTGCAGCTCACCTCCGCGGAGCTCGCGGACGCGACCGGCCTCACCGGCGACGAGGTGACCCAGCTCCGCGACCACGGGCTGCTCGGGCCGGGCCCCACGCACGACGGTCACGACCTCCAGGTGGCCAAGCTCGCGGCGTCGCTGCTCGGCGGCGGGCTCGAGGTCCGCCACCTGCGCATGTACCGGCAGTTCGCCGACCGCGAGGCCGCGCTGGCCGAGCAGCTGGTGTCGCCGCTGCTGCGTCAGCGCAATCCCGACAGCCGGCGCAGTGCGGTCGAGCAGGCCGAGCGGGTCGTCGCCGCAGGCGGCGCACTGCACCAGGCACTGCTCGCACGCCAGCTGCGGGCACTGCTCGGCCCGTGACCGCCAAGATCGCCCGTCGGCGGCGTGCCACCACGGTGCTGGCCGCCCTGACGGCCAGCCTGTGCCTGGTCGGCCCGGTGCCCGCGACGGCCGAACTGACGGCACCACCGACGCCCGCGGTCGCCGGACCACCCCCGTCCGACTGGCCGGACGTGCCCGAGGACGTCACCGCCAGTGCGGTGGTCCTGGTCGAGGCCAGCAGCGGGCAACGCCTGCTCGAGCGCGGGGCCGAGCAACCGCGGCCGGTGGCCTCGACCATCAAGGTGCTCACGGCCCTGACCGCCGTCGATCGCGTCGAGCTCGACGCCGAGGTGACGGTCGGGCCCGAGGTCCTGGTGGAGGGGGCGTCGGTCGGCCTCCGACCGGGGGAGACCTGGACGGTGCGCCAGCTGCTCGAGGCGATCCTGATCCGCTCGGGCAACGACGCGGCCGAGGCGCTGGCGACCTTCGTCGGGGGCGACACCGACCGCTTCCTGCGGCTGATGGAACAGGACGCGGCCCGGCTGGGCCTCGAGCAGCGCGACTTCGGCTCCGTCACCGGGCTGGGCGATCTCCACGAGGTGTCCGCGCTCGACCTGGCGACCATCGCGCGGGCCGCGCTGGCGCACGAGCAGCTGCGCCCCCTGCTCGCTCGCCGCGAGGTCACCCTTCCCGGGCAACCGACCGAGCCGAACCGCAACCTGTTGCTGGGCAGCTATCCCGGGGCCACCGGCGTGAAGACCGGATTCACCCTCGCGGCCGGGAACAGTCTGATCGCCAGTGCGCAACGCGATGGCCGTGAACTGGTCGCCGTGGTCCTCGACGCGGGCGACGACCCGGCCCGCTTCACGCAGGCCGCGCGCCTGCTCGATGCCGGCTTCGACGCCTACGCGCTCGAGCAGCCGTCGGTGCGACTGGACCTCGCGGTCGCCGGGGGATGGCACAGCTACGCGTTGCCGCCGACCACGGTGACCACGCCGACCGACCGGCCGGCGTCGGTCTCGGTCACCGTGCCGGCCCGCCCACCCGAAGCTCAGGTGGAGGTCGAGGTGCACGCGGGTGCCGAGCCCTTGACCGAGCTGGCCGCGCGCACGCTCGCCTCGCCGTCGGCGGTGGCTGCCGAGGCCGGGGACGGGGACGCCGGATCCGGCACGCCCGACGCCGGGAGCGCCGCCCGACTGGGGGCCGCCCTGGTCGACGGTGCCTACGCGTCCCTGCGCGCGGCGTCCGGGGCGGATGCCCTCCGCTAGCCTGCAGCAGTCGACGACCCAGGAGCGACCCTCGTGATCGAGATGGAGCTCGTCGGCGTACGCGTCGAGCTGCCGGCCAACCAGCCGATCGTGTTGCTCAAGGAGCGGCACGGCACCCGCTATCTGCCGATCTGGATCGGCGCGGTCGAGGCCACGGCGATCGCGTTCGCGCTGCAGGGCGTGGAGACCCCCCGCCCACTCACGCACGACCTGTTCGTGGAGGTGCTGGGCCAACTGGGCGCCGAGCTGGCGGCGGTGCACGTCACCGCCCTGCGTGACGGCACCTTCTTCGCCGAGCTGCACCTGTCGTTGGCCGGCAACACCATGACCGTCTCGGCGCGCCCCTCCGACGCGATCGCCCTCGCGAGCCGCCTCGACGACGTGCCGATCTTCGGGGCCGAGCAGGTCCTCGACGAGGCCGGTCTGGAGATCGAACCGGGCACCGAGGAAGGCGAGGAGGGCGGCGTGGACGCCGAGGAGGCGGTCCGCCAGTTCCGGGAGTTCCTCGACGACATCTCGCCCGAGGACTTCCGCGAGCAGTGACACCGCCGGGCAGCGGCCGTCCCGCGGACGGTCGCGGGATGCTCCGGGGAACGTGCCACCTCGCGCCGACGTGAGCCGGACACACCACGCACACCGGGGACGGACCCGGCACGTGCCGGGGTCGGGGGAGTCCGGGGTGTCCGGCGGCCGGACCGCGTCGCCGTTCGCGCCCGTTGTTCGCACCGCCCGCGTGACCGGCGCGGCCCGGGGGCGTGTCGCGTACGTCCGGCCGCCGCCGCGTCACCGGATGCTGCGGTCGGTCGCCGGGCAACGCGGCTGCCGCCACGGTCCTGAGCTCCCCGCGGGACGCGGCGGTCGACCGGCTGCCCTCGGACTCACGGATTTCGTGCCCTCTCGTTGCCCGTCACCGGGCTGCCGTGGTGTGTCGATCGGCGCCGGTCCGCGCCGACTTCGGCCTTCGCAGCCGTTCCCTCTCATGGTCTTTAGGCGTGTCTCGATCCGGAAAACCTTGACAATCTGGTCGAGGTTGAGGGTCTCGGAACCCTCGACATGCCATTGACACGCCTGTAGTTCTCGTCGTAGGCTCACCGCCCGAGGCCGGGTGGAGTACGACCGGACCGTCCTCCTCCACCCGCAGCTCGGCAGCACGAGTGGAGGGACGCGGGCGCTTCGCCTCCACCCGCCGATGCCAGCACGATGCCCACCACGGCATCGCGATCCAGGAGCCCTTGCGTGAGCACCGTGCCGGACGTAGGTCAGCTCGCTCTCGACGTCGGCGATGCCGGCGTCCGGGAGGGCTACCGGGGGAGCTCGGTGACCAAGATCGTCGGCATCACCTACCGGCAGCTCGACTACTGGGCCCGTACGGCGCTGGTGGAGCCCAGCGTCCGCAAGGCGACCGGTTCGGGGACCCAGCGGCTGTACTCGTTCGACGACGTGGTGCGGCTCCGCGTCGTCAAGCGTCTGCTCGACACCGGCGTGTCGCTGCAGAAGGTGCGCCAGGCCGTCGACGAACTGCGCGCCCGCGGACGCTCACTCGCCGACGCGACCCTGGTCTCCCACGGCGACTCGGTCTACCTGCTCGAGGACGACGCCTCGCTCGTCGACCTGCTGCGGCGCGGTCAGGGCGTGTTCGCGATCGCCCTCGGCCCGGTCATCGACGAGTTGCGCGGCGAGGTCACCGCCTTCCCCACCGAACGGCTCGACGACGAGCCGGCGATCGCGTCCGAGGAGCACTCGTCCGCCGACGCCGACGCGGCCGTCGTCACCGGCTGACGTACGCAGCGCCGAGGCCGGGGTCGTACCCGGTCAGGCCGGGCCGAGCCGGTCCCGCAGCCAGGCGATGTCGGCGGCCTGACCGTCGCCGTCGCCGTCCGGGGTCTCCACGACCACGTCGGCCCCCGCGCGCCGGACCACCTCGACGAGCACGTCGGGGTCGATGCGTCCCTCGCCGAGGTTCTGGTGCCGATCGCGCCCGGACCCGAACTCGTCCTTCGAGTCGTTGAGGTGGACCAGGTCGATGCGCCCGGTGATGCCCACGATGCGTTCGACCGCGTCGTCGAGCTTCTCCCCGGCGGCATGGGTGTGGCAGGTGTCGAGGCAGAACCCGAACGGGGTCGACACGTCCTCGAGCGTCTCCCACAGCCGACCGATGCGGTCGAAGTGGCGCGCCACCGCGTTGTTGCCGCCGGCGGTGTTCTCGATCAGGATCGGCAGGTCGGTCTCCAGCCGCTCCAACGTCGAACGCCAGTTCGCGAAGCCCTCGGCGACGTCGTCCTCCTCGGGCAGGTGGCCACCGTGCACGATCACGCCGAGGGCGCCGATGTCCTCCGCGGCGCGCACGGTCTTCTCCAACAGCTGCCGTGACGGGTGGCGGACCCGGTTGTTGGTGGTCGCCACGTTGACGAGGTACGGCGCGTGGACGTAGATCGCCACGTCACCGGCCCGCAGTTCGTCGGCGTCCTCGCGCGGCTTGGGCCCCCGGAACTGTTGTGGGGCCGACAGGAACAGCTGGACCACCTCGGCGCCCCGCTCGGCGGCGGTCGCGAGGGGGTCCTTGGCGGGGACGTGGGCGCCGATGCGCATGCGGACCGACTTTCGTCGAGGGTGGACCGTGGAGCCGTTTCGAGGCTAGCGCGCGCGTTCGGCAGCCCGATGACGGTGCTGCTTCGATGGCGCCCGCACGGGGACGGCCGTCGCGCCGCGCCCGCACGGGGACGGCCGTCGCGCCGCGCCCGCTCGACGACGACCTCGCCCGTTCGGAGACCACGTGCCCGAGACGACTCCTGCCGGCAACCGGGGCCACGACCTCGCCGACCTGCGGGACGACGCTGGCTTCCACCGTCGACACCTCGGTCCCGACGCCGACGAGCAGCGGCAGATGCTGGCGGCGCTCGACGTCCCGGACCTCGCGACCCTGCTCGAGCGGGCGGTACCCGACGTCATCCGCGACGACACGCCGCTGGCGCTGCCCGAGCCGGCGTCCGAGGCGACGGTGCTCGCCCGGCTGCGCGATCTCGCGGACCGCAACGACGTGCGCAAGGCCTGCATCGGGCTCGGCTACGCCGGCACCATCACCCCGCCGGTCATCCGCCGCAACGTGCTCGAGGATCCGGGCTGGTACACCGCCTACACCCCCTACCAGCCCGAGATCTCGCAGGGGCGCCTCGAGGCGCTGCTGGTGTTCCAGACCATGGTGCGCGACCTGACGGGCCGCGAACTGGCCGGCGCGTCGCTGCTCGACGAGGCGACCGCCGCCGCCGAGGGCCTCACCCTGTGCCACCGGGTCTCGCGCAAGAAGGGTGCGGACGGCAAGGACGCCGCCACGTTGCTGCTCGACACCGGCTGTCACCCGCAGACGATCGCGGTCGTGCAGACCCGGGCCGAACCCCTCGGTCTCGAGGTCGTGGTGACCGACGTACGCGCGTCGGGTCCCGACGAGCTCGCGCTCAACGACGTCGTGGCGGTGCTGCTCCAGCAGCCGACCACCGACGGCGCCGTGATCGACGACCGCGACCTGATCGCCCGGCTGCACGACGCCGACGTGCTCGTGACCGTGGCGACCGATCTGCTCGCCTGCCTGCTGGTCACCCCGCCGGGGGAGCAGGGCGCCGACGTGGTGGTCGGGTCCAGTCAGCGCTTCGGCGTCCCGATGATGTTCGGGGGCCCGCACGCCGGCTTCCTCGCCACCCGGGACGCGTTCGCCCGCAACCTGCCCGGCCGGCTGGTCGGCGTGTCGGTGGACGCGCGCGGACGCGAGGCGTACCGGCTCGCCCTGCAGACCCGCGAGCAGCACATCCGCCGGGAGCGCGCCACCTCCAACATCTGCACCTCGCAGGTGCTGCTGGCGGTCGTCGCCGCCATGTACGCCGTGCACCACGGTCCGCAGGGACTGGCCCGCATCGCCCGACGGACCTCCGCGATGACCGGTGCGCTCCGTGACGCGCTGCTCGAGGCCGGGCTGACGACCACCGCGACCACGTGGTTCGACACCCTCACCGTGCGCGTCGACGGGCGCGCCGACGAGGTCGTGGCCGCGGCGGCCGAACGTGGCTACGAGCTGGGACGGGTGCGCACGGCCTCCGACGCGCTCGACCCCGATCTGGTGCGGGTCGCCTTCGACGAGACCACGACGCTCGACGACGTCGCGGCCGTCGCCGCCGCCTTCGTCGGTGAGCTCGACCGGCAGGCGACCGACCGCCTCGCGCAGGTCGTGGCACGTACGGCGAGCGCCGCTGACGGCATCCCGGCCGCGTTGCGGCGCACCACCGCGGTGCTGACCGACCCGCGTTTCTCGCGCTACCGCTCCGAGACCGAGCTGCTGCGGTGGCTGCGCTCGCTCAAGGCCAAGGACGTCGCCCTCGACCGGGCCATGATCCCGCTCGGTTCGTGCACCATGAAGCTCAACGCCGCGGTGGAGATGGAGGCCGTCACCTGGCCGGCCTTCGCCGAGCTGCACCCGTTCGCGCCGCTGGAGCGCTCGGCGGGCACGCGCCAGGTGATCGCCGACCTCGAACGCTGGCTGGCGGAGATCACCGGCTACGACGCCGTCAGCCTCCAGCCCAACGCCGGGTCCCAGGGCGAGCTGGCCGGTCTGCTGGCCATCCGGGGCTACCACCGGGCCAACGGTGACGACCAGCGCGACGTGTGCCTGATCCCGTCGTCCGCGCACGGCACGAACGCGGCGAGCGCGGTCATGGCCGGCATGCGGGTCAAGGTCGTGCCCTGTGACGACGACGGCAACGTCGACGTCGACGAGCTCAAGCGGCTGGTCACCGAGCACGCCGATCGACTCGCGGCGCTGATGGTGACCTACCCGTCGACCCACGGCGTGTTCGAGCGCCGGATCAGCGACATCTGTGCCCTCGTCCACGACCACGGAGGGCAGGTCTACCTCGACGGCGCCAACCTCAACGCGCTCGTCGGCGTGGCCCGACCGGGACGCTTCGGCGCGGACGTCAGCCACCTGAACCTGCACAAGACCTTCTGCATCCCGCACGGCGGCGGCGGTCCGGGCGTGGGTCCGGTCGGCTGCCGCGCACACCTCGCGCCGTACCTGCCGACGCACCCGCTGGTACCGGAGGCCGGGCACCCGTCGGCCGGCGACCTCGCGCCCGAGCGACGCACCGGACCGGTGGCCGCCGCACCCTGGGGCTCGGCCGGGATCCTGCAGATCTCGTGGGCCTACGTGGCGCTGATGGGCGCCTCGGGGCTGCGCCGGGCCACCGAGACCGCGATCCTGAACGCCAACTACGTCGCCACGCGGCTCGCCGACGGCTATCCGGTGCTCTACACCGGCGAGGGCGGGCTGGTCGCCCACGAAGCCATCGTCGACGTCCGCCACTGGCGTGAGCGTTCGGGCATCAGCAACGAGGACGTCGCCAAGCGCCTCGTCGACCACGGCTTCCACGCGCCGACGATGTCGTTCCCCGTCGCGGGCACGCTGATGATCGAACCCACCGAGTCGGAGTCGAAGGCCGAGCTCGACCGGTTCTGCGACGCGATGCTGGCCATCCGCGACGAGGAGGCGGCCGTCGCGGCGGGGGAGTGGCCAAGCGACGACAACCCCCTGGTCAACGCGCCCCACCCGGCCGAGGACCTGCTCGTCGACCACTGGGACCACCCCTATCCCCGCGAGCTGGCGGCGTACCCGGCCGGCGTCCGTCGTGACGACAAGTACTGGCCCCCGGTGGCCCGGGTCGACAACGCCCACGGTGACCGCAACCTCGTCTGCGCCTGCCCGGCCCCGGAGGCGTTCGAGGACTGATCCGGTACACGCCCGCGGAACGGCGTACCGGCCATAGGGTTGCATCGAGTTTGGATCCGTGCAGGTGCTGCGCACCGCGGACGAGGGGGCAACTCGCGGCCCGGGGTGTGCGTCGGAACGGGTGAAGCGCTGCGCAACGGTGCGCAGCCCCACCCGAATCGGCGAACCGCCATGACCTCCACTCCCACGCCCCGTTCCCTCCCCGTCCGTCGCCTCGCCCTGCCGGCGCAGCGGACGCTGTCGCTGCTGCTCGCCGTCCTGCTCACGCTCGCGCTCGTCGCGGCCGGCGGGGTCGGCGAGGCCCAGGCCGCGACCGGCAACGCCACGGTCCGTGAGGTGCAACAGCGCCTGAGCGACCTCGGCTACCCGGTCGGCACCGTCGACGGCGTCGACGGCCCGCGCACCCGCCAGGGCCTGTGCGCCTGGCGGCGCCTCAGCGGCCGCACCGCCAGCCGCAACGCGCTCGCCAAGGGCGAGCTCGACGCGATCCGCGCGACCACCGGACTGCCCAAGGCGTCCGCCGGCCGCGGCGTGACCGTCGACAAGACCTGTCAGACGATCTTCTACCGCCAGGACGGCCGCTGGCAGAAGGTGCTGATCACCTCGACCGGTACCGGTGGCCTGCCCCGCAACGGCGACTTCAAGATCCAGCGGGTCAAGAAGGGCTGGCACACCTCCAGCCTCTACCCGTCCAAGACCCCGAACATGTACAGCCCGATGTACTTCGACGGTGCCATCGCCATCCACGGCTCCAACAGCGTCCCCGCCGCGCCCGCCAGCAAGGGCTGCGCCCGCGTCACGCCCAAGGGCGCGGACTGGCTGTTCGGTCGGCTCAAGGTCGGCGACCCGGTGAAGGTCATCGGTCGCTACTGATCGCCGCTCGACACCGTGCGGGCCGTCTCCACGCGACGGCCCGCACGCGCCGCGCGGGCCAGCTCCGCCCGCGGGACGCCGACGTGCCCGGTCCGGGTCACCGCCACCCCTCGGCGGCGACGCCGCCGGGCACGTCGGCGTCGGCGTCGTAGGGCATCCGGGTGAACACGAACGACGCGAGGTCGAACCAGCGCACCGTGCCGTCGTCGGCCGTGGCGGGGCGGAGCACCTCGCCGGCGTAGTAGCCGTCGAGTCCCTCCCAGCCCCCGTCGGGCCGGCGACGGAACCGTGAGGAGCGGGCGACGCCACGCACCGCCTCGAGGCGCAGCGTGTCGTTGCCGAGCGCGGTGACCGACACGGGCGTCGGACCCCAGTACCACACGCCGGTGAGCGCCAGCGCGTCGGCGGCCACGCCGCCGGGTGTCCAGGCGGGTCGCCGGCGGGGGGCCTCCCGCGCCAGCAGGCCCAGCAGGTCCGCGGCGATCGCGCCGTCGAGCCCGGCCGTGGTGTTGGTCATCACGACCGCACCGTCACCCGAGTCCGCGTCGACCCGCAGCAGCGCCAGGAACCCCGGCATCGAACCGCCGTGTCCGAAACTGCGCCGGCCCGTGCCGTCGTCGAACACCTGCAGCGAGAGTCCGGCGGCCGACCGCCACGGCTGTCCGGGGCGGTCGTCGACCACGACGGGCCGTCGGGCGGCGTCGAGCAACGCCGGATCGAGCAGCCCCTCGCCGTCGCCGGCGAGGAACGCGGCCCACCGAGCGAGGTCCGCCAGCGGCGCCCACAGCTGCCCCGCGGGTGCCATCGCCCCGGCGTCGTGCTCGGGCTCGGGCAGGACGGTGTCGGCCCACGGATGGACCGCGAGCCCCGGCGCGAACGGTGGCCGCGGTCGGGCCGTCGTGTCGGTCAGGTCCAGCGGCCCGAGCCAGTCGCGGTGCACCACCTCGTGCCACGGACGGCCGTGCGCGCCCTCGAGCAGGCGGCCGAGAACGGCGTAGCCGACGTTGCTGTAGTGGTGGCGGTGGCCGGCCCGGTGCGGGGTCGTCGGTGCCTGGAGCTGGGCGAGCAGCACGTTCCAGTCGCCACCGGCGGTGCGCTCCCACCACGGCCCGGCGGTCTCGGCCCGCAGCCCCGACGCGTGGGCGAGCAGCTGCAGCAGCGTCGCACGACCCACGGGGGCGTCGGGGACGTGGTCGGTCACCCGGTCGTCGAGATCGACGCGGCCGGACTCGACCAGCCGGAGCACCGACAGGCCGACGAAGGTCTTGGTAATCGACCCGATGCGGTACTGCGTCCGTGGCGTCGGCGCCGCACCGTCCACCTTCCCGGCGGCGCCCGACCACGCCAGGACGCCCTCGCGCACCACCCCGGCCACCACCGAGGGCAGGCGCGAGTGACGTTGCTCGTCGGCGAGCCGGTCCTCGAGCGCCCTGACGGCACGGTCGGGAAGGGACGACACGACGACTCCTGACGGCTGCACTCGACGGGGCGACGGCCGATGGAGGCTAGCCGGCCGGGTGTCGTATCGTTCGCGGGCTGCGCACGCGGACCGCTCGGTGAGGAGGTGCTCTGGTGGACACGCTCGTACCGTTGGCACTGCTGGTCGTCGGTCTGGTCGTCCTGGTCTACGCGGCCGACCAGTTCGTCGCCGGGGCCGAGGCCGTGGCGCTGCGCCTGCGTTGGTCGGCGACCGTGATCGGTGCCGTCGTGGTCGGCTTCGGCACCTCGCTGCCGGAGCTGGTCACGTCGGTGACGGGCGCGCTGCAGGGTGACGCCGACCTCGCCATCGGCAACGCGGCTGGCTCCAACGTCGCGAACCTGCTGCTCATCCTCGGCATCGCGGCCGTGGTCAGCCCGGTCGTCGGGCGTCGCGACCAGGCGCCGGTCCGTGACGGCGTCATCGCCGGCGCCGGCTCCGTGCTGCTGCTCGGGTTGGCGATCGACGGGTCCATCGGTCTCGTCGACGGGCTCGTGCTCGTCGGGGTGTTGCTCGCCGCGGTCGTGTGGCAGGTCGTGCGTGCCGGCGGGGAGGACCCGGCCGGCGAGGTCCCGCTCCCGCCCGCGACCCGGCTGGTCGGGGTGCGGGTCGTGCTGGGGCTGCTCGGGGTGCTGGTCGGTGCACAACTGCTCGTGGCCGGGGCGATCGACCTGGCCGAGGCCGCCGGGGTACCGCAGATCCTCATCGCCTCGGTGCTGGTGGCCGTCGGAACCTCGCTGCCGGAGCTCGCGACCGCGGTCGCGTCGGCACGGCGCGGCCAGGTCGAGATCCTGCTCGGCAACCTGCTCGGCTCCAATGCCTTCAACGCCCTGTTCGTGGTCGGCACGTCCGCGCTGGTCGCGACCGCGACCGGGGACGGTCTCGCCGTCGACACGCCGGCGCTCGTGGTGGTGGTCGCCGCGGCCGCGGTGACCGGCCTCGCCGCCCTGCTGCTCGCCCGCCGCCCCCGTGTCCCTCGCCCGGTCGGTGTCCTGCTGGTGGCGTTGCACCTCGCCTCGGTGCCCGCGCTGCTCGCGATCAGCTGACGCACACGGCGCCCGCTCGGCTCAGAGCAGGGCCAACTGCTCGCCCTGCGGCGCCGGAGCGGCCGGGTCCGACGTGACGCGGTGGCCGCTGCGGCGACGGGCGTCGTCGGGCCGGACGACGCTGCCACGGCGGCGTCCGCCGTGGCGGTCCACCAGCCGGTGCACCTGGCGGCTGATCCGTTGCTGCTCGACCTTCGGCAGGTACGCCCGGGGGTAGAGGCGTCGGTAGCGCTCGACGAGGTCGGGCCGCGTCCGGGCCAGCCACGGGAGGAACACCTCGCGCACGCCCGGACGCAGGTGCAGCACGATCGGCGTGACCCGGTCGGCGCCCGCGTCCAGGGCGCCGCGGACGACCGCCTCGAGCTGCTCGGGGGCGTCGGAGATGCCCGGGATGATCGGCGCGACCATCACCCCGGTCGGGATCCCCGCCTCGCGGAGCGCCGCGACCGTCTCGAGCCGTCGCCGCGGGTTGGGCGTGCCCGGTTCGGACGCGCGCCACACGTCCTCGTCCAGGGTGGGGATCGACAGGCTGACGCCGCTGCACACGCCGCGGCTGGCGGCCTCGGCCAGCACGTCGAGGTCCCGGGTGACGAGCGTGCCCTTGGTCAGCACGGAGAACGGGTTGCCGGCCGTGGCGAGGGTCTCGATCACCCCCCGCGTGAGCCGATAGCGCCCCTCGCAGCGCTGGTAGGGATCGGTGTTGGTGCCCAGCGCCACGTGCGCGCCCTGCCACGACGGACGCCGCAGCTCCGCGCGCAGCCGCTCGACGGCGTTGACCTTGACCACGATCACCGATTCGAAGTCGCGTCCGGCGTCGAGGTCGAGCCAGGTGTGCGTCGGGCGGGCGAAGCAGTACGTGCAGGCGTGGCTGCAACCGCGGTAGGTGTTGATCGTCCACGCGAACGGCATGCCGGCCGCAGCCGGGACGTGGTTGAGCAGGCTCTTGGCCCGCACGTGCACGAACTCGATGCCGGCGAACTCCGGGTGGGTGATCCGCTCGCCGAGACCGGGCAGCGCCGCTTCCTCCTCGACCGTCGACCAGCGCAACCGCTGCGCCGCACCCGCCGCCGTGTCGCTGGACGTCATCCTCGCTCCACTCCTCGTCGCACCGGACCGAGGATATCGAACGTGCGTTCGGTCGCCTCGGAACGGGGCGATGCGGGGACCGGCGGTTCGACGCGCCCGCACGGCTACGGTGCCCGACACCGGAGAGGAGCACGCGCGCACATGGCGGACGACGCGGACGTGATCGTGGTGGGTGCCGGCCTGACCGGGCTGGTCGCCACCGCCGAGCTGGCCGACGCGGGCCGGCGCGTGCTCCTGGTCGACCAGGAACCCGAGCAGTCGCTCGGTGGGCAGGCGTTCTGGTCCTTCGGCGGGCTGTTCCTGGTCGACTCGCCCGAGCAGCGCCGCATGCGCATCGCCGACTCGCACGAGCTGGCGTGGCAGGACTGGCTCGCCACCGCCGGCTTCGACCGGGCCGAGGACCACTGGCCCCGCCGGTGGGCCGAGGCGTACGTCGACTTCGCCGCGGGGGAGAAGCGGGCCTGGCTGCACGCCCAGGGGATGCGCTTCTTCCCGGTCGTGGGTTGGGCCGAGCGCGGTGGCCACGGCGCCCTCGGTCCCGGCAACTCGGTCCCGCGCTTCCACATCACCTGGGGGACCGGCCCGGGCGTGGTCGAACCGTTCGCGCGGAGGGTCCGGGCCGCGGTCGAGGCCGGCCGGGTGCGCGTCGCCTTCCGCCACCGGGTCGACGACCTGCTCGTCGACGACGGCACGGTCACCGGCGTCCGCGGCCGGGTCCTCGCGGACGACGACGTCGAGCGCGGCCGACCGAGCTCGCGGGTCGAGGTCGCCGACTTCGCGTTGCGGGCACAGGCGGTGGTGGTCACCTCCGGCGGGATCGGCGCGAACCTCGACCTCGTGCGCCGCAACTGGCCCGAACGACTCGGACCGGCCCCGCGCCACCTGCTGCGCGGCGTGCCCGACCACGTCGACGGCCGGATGCTGGAGATCACCCGGGACGCCGGCGCGAGCGTCGTCAACCCCGACCGGATGTGGCACTACACCGAGGGCATCGCCAACCACGACCCGGTCTGGACCGACCACGGCATCCGGATCCTGCCCGGGCCCTCGTCGCTGTGGCTCGACGCGACCGGACGCCGGCTGCCCGTGCCGCTGTACCCGGGGTTCGACACGCTCGGCACGCTCGCCCACATCACCCGCACCGGGCACGAGCACACCTGGTTCGTGCTGACCGCCAGGATCGTGGAGAAGGAGTTCGCCCTGTCGGGCTCGGAGCAGAACCCCGACCTGACCGGCAAGGACCTGCGCCTGCTCTCGACCCGGGTCCGTCCCGGACCCTCGGCACCGGTGCAGGCGTTCCTCGACCGCGGCGAGGACTTCGTCGTCGCCGACAACCTCGAGGCGCTGGTGCGCGGCATGAACGAGCGCACCGACGAGCCGCTGCTCGACTTCGACCGGGTCCGCCGGGAGGTGCAGGCCCGCGACCGGGCGCTCGCCAACACCTTCACCAAGGACCTCCAGATCGCCGCGATCCGCAACGCGCGCACCTACCTCGGCGACAAGCTGATCCGCGTCGCCGAGCCGCACCGCCTGCTCGACCCGGCCGCCGGCCCACTGATCGGGGTCCGCCTGCACCTGCTGACCCGCAAGACCCTCGGCGGGCTCGAGACCGACCTCGACGGGCGGGTGCTGCGCGCCGGCGGCGCGCCGCTGCCCGGCCTGTACGCCGCCGGGGAGGTCGCCGGCTTCGGCGGCGGCGGGATGCACGGCTACCGGTCGCTCGAGGGCACGTTCCTGGGTGGCTGTCTGTTCTCCGGACGGGTGGCGGGACGGGCGGCTGCAGCCGCGCTCGCCTGACCCCACACTGGCGGCCATGTCCGTCGACGCGACCACCTCCCCGGTCCCCCACCCCGGCCGCCGACGCCGCTGGCCGCGGGTCGCGCTCGCCCTCGTCGTCGTGCTCGCCCTGCTCGCCGGGCTCGTCGCCACGGTCCCGACGTTGCGGATGCGGGCACTGGCGGCCGTGACCGCGCTGGACGCCATCGGGGTCGACGTGCCCCGGCCGATGGCGGCGCCCGCGGAGCCCGGACGACGGACGGTCGCTGGCGTGTCGGGCACCTGGCTGTCGCCCGACGACGACGCGCCGGTGGTCCTGCTCGTGCCCGGAGCAGCACCCGAGGGGCTCGACGATCCCCGCATCGTGCGCGTCGCCGAGGCGTTGGCCCGTTCGGGCCGGGCGGTGTTCCTGCCCGAGCTGCGCGTCTACGACCAGCAGCTGGTCACCGACGACGTCGAGGACCTGGTCCGCATGACCACGACGCTGGCGGACGAGCGGGGCCCGGTCGCGCTGGTCGGGGCCTCGTTCGGCGGCTCGTTGGGGCTGCTCGCCGCGGCCGACGAACGTCTGGGGGACGAGCAGCTGACGCTCGTCGCCGCGTTCGGGGCGTACGTGGACCTGCTCGGCGTGGTGCAGGCCGGCACGACCGGCACGGCGCTGGTCGGCGAGCAGGCGCTGGACTGGGAACCGCACCCGCTGGCCGACGAGGTGATTCGCGAGCAGCTGGTCGCGTTGATGCCCGACGAGTACCGCGAGGGGCTCGTGGCCGTGCTCGACGGGGAGCGCGCGCCCGAGGATCTCCCCGCCGAGGCCCGCGCCGCCTACGAGCTGGCGACCAACGACGATCCCCGGCGCACCCGCGAGCTCGCCACCCGCATCCCCGAGCGCCTGCAACGACGCCTCGCCGAGGTGTCACCGGTGACCGTGGCCGACCGGATCGACACCCCGGTGGTGGCGATGCACTCGACCGAGGACCCCACGATCCCCTACAGCGAACTGGTGCGGCTCGGCCACGCGGTGCCGCACGCCGAGCTGCTCACGCTCACCGCGTTCTCCCACGTCGACCTGAACCTCGACGGGGCGGGGGACTGGTGGGCGGCACTGGGCGACCTGCGGGTGGTGTGGCGGTTCGTCGCCGAGATCCTCGCCGCCCAGCGCTAGCGCCCGGCCTGCTCCAGCCAGCGCAACAGCGTGCGCACGGCCACGCCGGTGCCGTGACGGGGGTTGTGGTGACGGTCGGCGTCCTGCCAGAACGGTCCGGCGATGTCGAGGTGCGCCCAGGGCCGGCCGTCGACGAACTCGCGCAGGAACAGCCCGCCCATGGTGGCGCCGGCCTCGTCGCCCCGGCCGAGGTTCTCCAGGTCGGCGACGTCGGACTCGAGGTTGTCGCGCAGGTCCTCCCACAGCGGCAGGTGCCACATCGACTCGCCGGCACCCTCCGCGGCCGTCAGCAGCTGCCGCAGCAGGTCGTCGTCGTTGGCGAACACCCCGCTGGCGCGCTTGCCCAACGCCCGCGCCACCGCGCCGGTGAGCGTGGCGACGTCCACGACGGCCTCGACGTCGTCGTCCTCGACGGCGAGGCTGAGGCCGTCGGCGAGCACGAGCCGTCCCTCCGCGTCGGTGTTCATCACCTCGACGGTGGTGCCGTCACGGATGGTGATGACGTCGCTGGGACGTTGCGCGTCGCCACCGGGCATGTTCTCGGCCAGACACAGGTAGCCGACCACCTCCACCGCCACGTCGAGTTCGGCCAGCGCCGTGAACACCCCG
The DNA here is from genome assembly GCF_004300825.1 of Egicoccus halophilus. NCBI lineage: Bacteria > Bacillati > Actinomycetota > Nitriliruptoria > Egicoccales > Egicoccaceae > Egicoccus > Egicoccus halophilus. The sequence continues at coordinate 2,292,322 of NZ_CP036250.1, read as the reverse complement.
AGCACGGCGCCCGCGCCGCCCATGTCGCCCTTCATGGACTCCATGATCGACGAGGGCCGCTTGAGCGAGAGGCCGCCGGTGTCGAAGGTGATGCCCTTGCCGACCAGTGCCACCTTGGCGACCGGGGAGGCGGGACGGTGGTGCAGACGCACCAGCCGCGACGGCCGTGCCGAACCGCGTCCGACGGCGAGCAGGCCGCCACACCGTTCGGCGACGAGCCGGTCCTCGTCCCACACCTCGACGTCGATGGCGTCGGGCACCAGTTCTCGGGCGCGGTCGGCGAACTCGACCGGGCCGAGCAGGTTCGGTGGCGTGCTGACCAGGTCGCGGGCGACGTTCTGCGCGGCCGCGTGGACCCGGGCCAGGTGCAGCTGGCGTTCGGCCTCGCCGGCCAGCGACGACGGCACCACCAGGGTCACGTCACGCAGGGCGAGCGGGTCCCGTCCGGGCCGACAGTCGTCGAAGCGGTAGGCGCCGAGCAGCGCGCCCTCGGCGACCGCCCGGACCGTCGGTACCCCCGGCTGCACCAGCACGAGAGTGGTCGCCACGGTGCGACAGCGCGGCGCGAGGGAACGCACGGCGCTGCCGGCCGCGCGCCGCAGCACCTCGGGCGACAGCTCGTCCATCCGGCCGAGCCCGACCAGGGTGACCCGTCCCCAGGGCTGACCGGGCGCGGCGAGGTCGAGCACCTCGCCGAGCCGGCCACGGAAGTTCGCGTCGCGCGGGACCTCGTCGAGGCCGATCGCCTGCAGCGCCTGCTCGGCCCCCGGCGCCTCGATCGCCCCGCGGAACACCGGGACGACGAGCGCGTCGACGTCGAGTTCGGCGACGGCGTCGGTGGTGACGTGGACGGCGGGCGATCGACGGGGCAACGACACTCCGATGCTGACGGGACGGTCCGGCTGCCGCCGCGACGGGGACGTTCCCACGGCGGCGGACGCACCGAGCCTAGACGCCTCCGCCGCCGGTGCTCCGCGTCAGCCGACCAGGCCCTGCTCGGCGAGCCAGTCCCCGGCGATCTGGTCGGGGGCGAGCCCTTCCTGTGCCCGGGTGTTGAGCTCGATCAGGACCTCGGTGGTGATCGAGCTGCTGACGTCGTCGATCAGCCCGACCAGGTCGTCGCCGTAGGCGTCGACGATCTCGGTGCGCACGACCGGGACGATGTTCTCCGGCGGCACGATCGCGTCCGGGTCGTCGAGGTGCACCAGGCTCTCGTCGGCGAGCACCGCGTCGGTGGAGAACAGCAGGATCAGGTCGACGTCACCCGCCTGGAGGGCGGCCAGCCGGGCACCGGCCTCCTGGATCGACTCGAACTGGACGTCGAGCCCGTAGCCCTCGGTGAGTCCGAGCAGGCAGGTGTCGCGCTCCTCGCACTCGGGCGGACCGGCGAAGGTGATGGTGCCGACGTCGGCGAGGTCCTCCAGGGTCGACACGCCGTGCTCGTCGGCGAAGGTGTCGGAGGTGACGAACGCGTTGGCGTTCTCGGCCGGGGCGGGCTCGAGCACGCTCACCCCGTCGGCCTCGAACGCGTCGCGCAGGGCCTCGACGCCGCGGTCGACGTCCTCGGGCGCCTCCTCGCCGAACCCGACCACCAGTGCCGAGCCGAGGTACTCGGGCAGCAGGTCGAGGTTGCCGGCCGAGAGCTCGGGGAAGATCAGCTCCCGCGCCCCGAGGTCGAGCTCGCGGCCCACCGGGTAGCCGCGGTCCTCGAGCACCTGGCCGTAGATCTCGGCCAGGATGGTGGACTCGGGGAAGTTGAACGAGGACACGACGATCTCCGGACCGTCGGGCACCTCGACCTCCTGTGGTGCGGCCGCGTCGTCGTCGGTCCCGTCCTCGGGTGCGGTGTCGCCGTCGTCGGGGGCCGGCTCCTCGGCGGGATCACCGGTCTGGGCGTCGGGTGTCTCGTCGGCGTCCTCGCCCTGACCTCCGCAGGCGGCGAGCACCAGGCCGACGGCGAGCAGCGGGGCGAGCGCCCGGGTCGCCCGTGGTCGGCGGGTCAGGGCACGGGTCGAGGCAGTGCGCATGCGGATCTCCTGGGAAGGTGGTCGAAGCCTAGGGAGCGGTCGGGGGCGGGTCGACGAGGCGGCACCACGACGGGTGGCGTTCGGATCAGCCGGCGGCGCCGGCCCGGTTGGCGACGTCGGCCAGCCCGGCGTCGTCGCGGACCCCGTCGGGGACCAGCAGCCGTTCGAGCCGGGTGAAGGCCGCGTCGGCCACCAGCGTCAGCCCGGCGAGCAGCAGCGCCCCGGCCAGCACGATCGGGCGTCCGGACACCCCGCGGGCGAAGCCGTCGACGACGTAGCGTCCGAGCCCGCCGCCGTTGGTGACGATCGCGCCGATCGCGGTGGTGGCGATCACCTGCACGAACGCGATGCGCACGCCGGCGAGGATGACCGGGCTGGCCAGCGGCAGCTCGACCTCACGCAGCACCTGCCGCTCGGTGTAGCCCATGCCGCGGGCGGCCTCGACCGTGGCCGGGTCCACGCCGCGCACGGCCGTGTAGGTGTTGGTGAACACCGGCGGCATCGCCAGCGCCGTCAGTGCCAGCACGAGCGGCCAGAACTGCGTGCCGACCCACCCGGTGCGGGTGGCCAGCAGCCAGAACAGCACGATCAGGCCGAACGAGGGGATCGCCCGACCGAGGTTGACGACCGCCGACGCGAGCGCCTCGGCCCGTCGCCGGTGGGCGAGCACCAGGGCCGGCGGGACGGCGGCGGCGACCGCGAGCACGATCGCCACCAGCGACACCCACAGGTGCTCGAGCGTGCGGTAGGGCACGCCGGCGGGATCGCCCCACTGCCAGCGGGCGGGGTCGGCCAACCACGCCAGGGTCTCGCCGAACAGCTCGGTCATGCCGGCGACTTCCGGCGCGCCCAGGGGGTCAACGCCCGCTCCGCGCCGAGCAGCAGCAGGTCGATCACGATCGCGAGCACGACCGAGAGCAGCGTGCCGACGACGATCATGGTCGGGAACGGCGGCAGGGTCCGGAACCCACGCAGGATGAACGACCCGAGCCCGCCGCGTCCGAGCAGGGCGGTCACCGTGACCAGGCCGATGACGGTGACCGACGCGATCCGCAGGCCGGCGACCAGCACCGGCAGGGCCAGTGGCAGCTCGATCTCCAGGAAGCGACGCCCGCGCCGGTAGCCCATGCCGTCGGCGGCCTCGAGCACCTCGGCCGGGACCCCGTCGATGCCGGCGACGATGTTGCGCACCAGGATCAGGATCGTGTAGGTGATCAGCGCGATGATCGCGACGCGGTCGTTGATACCGAGGAACGGCACCAGCAGGGCGAACAGCGCCAGCGACGGGATGGTGTAGAGCACCCCGCCGAAGCCGAGGATCGGTCCGAGCAGCCGACGCCAGCGCAGCGCCGCCAGCGCCAACGCCAGCGAGAGCACGAGCCCGATGCCGACCGCGACGACGGTGAAGTACAGGTGCTGCAGGGTCTGTTCCCAGATCGCCTCGCGGTTGGCGACCACCCAGTCCCACTCGAACAGCGGCCGTCCCGACTGGCCGAGCAGGCCCGACTGGCCGCGCAGTGCCGACTGGCCGCGCAGTGCCGCCGGGGGACTCACGAGGCCAGCTGTCGGACGACGTCGCGCAGGAACAGCATCCCGAGGTAGTCCTCGCCGTCGACGACGACGGCGACCTGGTTGGCGGTGGTCACGATCGCGTCGACCGCGCCGCGCAGCGAGGTGTCGCGGTCGATGACGACCCAGAACGGGTGGGTGTCGTGGTCCCCGACAACGCGGACCGGATCGAGGTCGGCGGTCCACAACCAGCCGCGCAGGCGGGACCCGTCGAGCACCCCGACCCAGTCGACCCCTTCGGCGGTGGCGACCCGGAAGGCCTGCTCGGCGCTGGCCGTCGCGTCGACGACCGGGCCGCGCTCGAGGTCGGTGTCGCCGGTGGTGAGCAACGACAGGCGCTTGAGGCCACGTTCCTCGCCGAGGAAGGAGCGCACGAAGTCGTTGGCCGGCGCGCCGAGCAGCTCGGCCGGCGTGGCGTACTGCTCGAGCACGCCGCCGACGTTGAGGATCGCGATGCGGTCCCCGAGCTTGATCGCCTCGTCGATGTCGTGGGTGACGAACACGATCGTCTTGCCGAGCTCGCGCTGCAGGGTGAGCAGCTGGTCCTGGAGTCGGCCACGCACCAGCGGGTCGACCGCGCCGTAGGGCTCGTCCATCAGCAGCACCGGCGGGTCGGCCGCGAGCGCGCGTGCGACCCCGACCCGTTGGCGCTGGCCGCCCGAGAGCGCCATGGGGTAGCGCCCGGCGAGCTCGGGGTCGAGGTCCATCAGCGACAGCAGCTCGTCGGTGCGGGCGGCGATGCGGTCCTTGTCCCAGCCGAGCAGTCGCGGGACGGTCGCGACGTTCTGCGCGATCGTCCTGTGCGGGAACAGCCCGATCTGCTGGATGACGTAGCCGATGTCGCGCCGCAGCTCGTGGGCGGGACGCTCGGTCGCGTCGGTGCCGTCGAGCACGACCCGCCCGGCGCTGGGCTCGATGATGCGGTTGATCATCTTCAGCGTGGTGGTCTTGCCGCACCCCGAGGGTCCGACGAACACCACCAGCTCGCCCCGGGGGACGGCGAGGTCGAGACCGTCGACGGCCGGGGCGGTGCTCCCGGGGAAGCGCTTGGTGAGGCCCTCGAGCGCGATCATCGCGTCCGGCGGCGTGCCGGCGGCCGGCGACGGGCGGGCCGGGACGGTGGAGGGCACGCGGTGCTCCCGTGGACTCGAGGGCGTGGACCCTAGGCGAACAGCGGGTGGTTCGAGGCTACGGTCGCCCCGGCCGGGTGTCCGCCGGGTCGAGGGAGGCGCGCACGTGTCGGTACAGGCGCTCGAGGACGCGCTCGTCGGCGCGCGGTTGTGGGGGTTGGAGCTCGACACCCGCTACCGGGTGCTGGCCGCCACGCTGGAGCTGGACGCGGACCGCTACCCGTGGGGCGAGGTGGACGACCGGCGGGTGCAGCTGCTGGTGCACCCGGTGTCGACGGTGCTGGCGTCGCTGCGCTCGACGGCCGACGACGGGCGTCGGCAGCTGCACACCTTCGACGAGGGCCAGCTGGTCGACGTGGCCGCGGCGCTGGGCGGGTTGCGGGTGGACTCGCCGCTGTTCGGTCGTCCCGAGCCCGGGCCGGGGGAGTGGGGGCCAAGGTTCAGCCTCGAGGGTCGCGCCACCACCGGCGACGGCACCCGCCACACCCTGACGATCGCGGTCCGCGGCGACGACCTCGAGCTGGACCTGTTCGCCAGCTTCGACAACCTCGAACTCAAGGCCCCCGACGGCCGTGAACTCGCGCTCCCCACGGATGCCTGAGGGTCAGGGCGTCGTGCGGTCAGCGGGCGTGAGCGGCGGTCCGTCGTCCGCGAGGACGCGTTCGACCAGCGCGAGCAGGTCCTCCAACGGCGTCGCCGCCGAGGACGCCGGCGTCCGGCCGTCGACCGACACGGGCGTGCCGGCCTCGTCGAGCACGATCGTGTGCTCGGCCGGCAGCCGCGGGACACGACCGTCCGAGACGACCGCGAGCCGGAAGGGCGTGGCCGCGCTCTCGGAACCGTCCGTCTCCGCCGGCTCGACGCTCACCGTGACGCGGAGACCGGATCCGCGCAGCACCAGGCCGAGGGTGTCGGCGAGAACCCGGGGCTCGAGCTGGACGAGCACCTCCGCCGGGGAATCGTCGTTCCGCTCCTCCTGCGGACAGCGACGGGGAGCCGGTGTCTCCGGCGCGTCGCGGTACGCGGCGTCGTCCGCGCGCGGGTCACAGGTCATGCAGGCATTCCACCACGGGCCTAGGGTGGGCGCATCCTCCATTTGGATGAAGCGCGGTCGGACCCTACCGGTGGCGGCCCGTGACCACGAGGGCGGACGCCCGCGGGACGGCGTCCGCGGTGACAGGAAGGCGTGCCGGGTGGCGGGCGCAGCAGGGGACGAGGGCAGCGGACCGGTCGTCGTGATCGTGGACGACCACGGCCTGTTGGCACAGAGCCTGGGCTACGCCCTACGCGCGGACGGACTGCGGCCGGTGATCTGCGACGAACTGCGAGAGGACGCGGTGCTGACGTGCGTCGACGAGCACCGCCCGCAAGCGGTGCTACTGGACCTCGACCTCGGTGGCGACATCGGCAGCAGCCTGCCGCTGATCGAGCCGATCCGGGCGGGCGGGGCGGCGGTCGTGATGTTGACCGGAGTGCGCGACCCGATCCGCCTCGCCGAGTGTGTCGAGGCCGGCGCCGTCGGCATCGTCGCCAAGTCCGAGCCGTTCACGAGCCTGGTCGCGGCCGTCGGCCGGGTCGTGGCCAACGGCACGCTGCTCACCTCCGACGAGCGGGTCGAGCACCTCGTGCGGTTGCGACGGGCCCGGGACGCCGACCGGGACCGCCTGTTGCCGTTCCAGGACCTGACGCCGCGGGAGCGCGAGGTACTCGCGGCGCTCATGGACGGGGTCGCCGTCGAGCAGATCGCCACCACGTCGTTCGTGTCGGTCGCCACCGTCCGCTCCCAGGTCCGCGCCGTCCTGCAGAAGCTCGGCGTCAACTCGCAGCTCGCGGCCGTGGCATTGGCCCGACGCCAGGGCTGGCGGCCCTAACGAACCCGCGTCACGGAGAACCGGCGACGGTGCCTCCTGGCAGTCCTCGACCGCTGCTGCTCGGCGAGGGCCGGAGGACTGGCGCGCTTTCATCAGATTTGGCGATGAAGGCGGATGGCCCGAACCCGCATGCTCCCTCCTGTCAGACGGCGTCCGCAAGGGGCAGACGCCACGACCGGGAACGGAGCAAGACATGTTCGACAAGCTGATGCTCACCATCCAGATCCTCCGCGGCGACTTCTCCCGCATGCTGGAGATGACCAACGACGAAGAGGGCGCGACGATGGTCGAGTACGGCCTGCTCGTCGTCGGCATCGCCGTCGTCGTCGGTGGCGCCGCCCTTGCCCTCGGTGGCCGGATTGCGACGATGTTCCAGGGCATCATCCCCTGACATCGATCTGAAGCACCGGTGGCGATGGCGCAGCCATCGCCACCGGTGTCTCGGGGTAAACGGACGAGGGGTCGCGTGATGAGGCGCATCGAGGACGAGTCGGGAGCACAGATGGCGGAGTACGGCCTGCTGCTTGCTGGGATCGCGGCCGTCGCCGCCCTGGCTGTCGGCCAGTTCGGCGGGCGGACAACGGCGCTCTACACCGTCGTCCAGGCGATGTTCCCGTGAAGGGGCGACGGTTCCGTAGCGAACGCGGTTCCTCGGCGGTCGAGTTCGCCGTCTTGCTGCCGGTGCTGATCCTGATCATCGGCGGCATCGTCGACTTCGGTTTCGCGTTCAACGCGCAGATCACCGCGACGCACGCCGCCCGTGAGGGCGTCCGGGCCGCCGCGCTCAGCAGCGGCAACCCCGTCACCGTCGCAACCACGGCCTTCAACGCGCCCGCGACGTCGGCGCCGACCTTCCCGACCGTGACGGCGTGCCCGAACGCGGCCGGTCGCGCCCGCGTGCGGCTGCAGTCCACCTACACCTTCGTGATCCTCCCGGGCTCCCGGACGGTCACCGGCGATGCGGTGATGCGATGCAACGGCTGAAGGAAGAGGACGGCGCCATCGCCGTCGTGACCGCCGTCGTCCTGGTGGTCCTCGTCGGCATGCTCGCCCTCGTGCTCGACGTGGGCAACCTGTACTGGGAGCGCCGACAACTGCAGAACGGCGCCGACGCCGCCGCGCTCGCCGCGGCCCGGGACCTCGCCAGCGGCAGCGGAGGCACCGCCTACGCGACCGCCCGCCAGTACGCCAACGACAACAACCCGCGCGGCGCCTTCGTCGGTCCGTCGGACTTCGTGACGACGTCCTCGAGCGTCCAGGTCACCGCCCGAACCGGCTCGCTGGCAGCCGCCGGTCAGCTGCCGTCGATCTTCGCCGGCGTCCTCGGTGTCAATGGGTACGCCACGTCGGCGACGGCACGCGTGACCTGGGGGAACATCGGCAGTGGGACCACGATCCCGCTCGCCATCTGCGGGCATGCCTGGAACACCATGACCAGCAACGGCACGGTGCTGCCCTCCGGCCCCCCAGACCAGATCCTGCGCATCGGTGTGCCACCGGGGCACGTCACGCCGGGTATCGACTGCAGCAACCCCGGCGCCGGTGATCCGCCGCCAGGAGGCTTCGGGTTCCTCAGTGCGGACGGCAACTGCCAGGCCACCATGGACGTTGGCAACTGGATGCCCGGCGCGAACGGCAACACGCCGGACATCGGCGGCAGCAGTCCGTGTGGCGTCAACCAGCTCTACGCGATGCTCCACAACATCGTGACGACGAACCAGACGGTGCTCGTACCCATCTTCGGCGAGTACAAGAACCAGGGCTCGACCGGCAGCTACCAGATCGTCGGTTTCGGCGCCTTCCGGCTCCTCGGCTACAGCGTCAACGGTGGTCCCTCACCGAGCAATCCCGCCCATGGACGCGTCGTCAGTTGGTCCGGGAGTTGTCCGGGATCCGCCACGTGTCTCCGCGGCTACTTCACGAACTTCGTCTCGCTCGACGGCGTCGTCGCCGGGCCGAGTGTGCCCAGCTACGGGGCCACCGTCATCTCGCTCACCAACTAGGAGAACCATCGATGTTGCGCAAGGTGTTGGGCGTGGTGGCCGCCGTCCTGCTCGCCACCATGGGGACCACGCTGCTGGTCGCCTACGTCCGGGGAGCCGAGGACCGCGCGCTGGCCGGTGAGGAACTGGTCGAGGTCCTGGTCCTGCGCGAGGACGTCGTCCAGGCGACCGCCGCCGAGGACCTCGCCGACCTCGTCGCGCTCGAGCGGGTCCCGCTGAAGGTCCGTGCGGACGGCAGCATCGACGAGCTCACCGACGTCGAGGGCCAAGTGGCGGCGGTCGACCTCGTCGCCGGCGAACAGCTGGTGCGCTCGCGCTTCCTGACGCCGACCGCCCTCGCCGAACAGAGCGAGGTCCAGGTCCCCGACGGGATGCAGCAGGTGACGATCTCCCTGGAGCCACAGCGGGCGGTCGGGGGACGACTCACACCGGGGGACACGGTCGGGCTCTTCGCCTCGTTCTCCCTCGAGGACGAGCGGAGCGACGAGCAGATCGCCTCGGAGTCGTCCGACGACCTGCGCCAGCACCTGGCCGAGACCACCAAGCTGATCCTGCACAAGCTGCTGGTGACCAACGTCCAGGTCGAGCAGCTCCCCTCCATGCCGGCCGCCGAGACCGACGAGGCAGGGACGGCGTCCAGCGGTCCGGAGCTCGCCCCGACCGGCAACCTGCTCGTGACACTCGCCGTCGCCACGCCGCAGGCAGAACGCGTCGTCTTCGCGGCCGAGCACGGAACCATCTGGCTCTCGGCCGAGTCCGAGGGCGCCTCCGAGGACGACGGCCGACTTCGCACCCCGAGGAACATCTTCGATGACTGACCTGCGGATCTTCCTTGCCACCCCCCACCCGGGCTACGAACAGCGGCTGCGGCAGGCGTTCGACGGCACGCTCAACGGTGATCTGCGCCGCTGGGACGCCGACGCGACGTCCGTCGACGGCTCGCTCCTGCACCAACTCGCCGACGACCGGCCCGACGTCGTCGCGCTCGGGCCGGGCCTGTCGGTGGACGACGCACTCGCGGCCGCCCGCCAGCTCGAGCTCGAACGACCCGAGATCAGCGTGCTCCTCGTCAGCGAGCCGAGCACCGAACTGTGGGAACAGGCGCTGCGTTCCGGCATCCGCGACGTCCTCGCGCCCGACGCACTGGACGCCGACGTGCGGGGCGCGTTCGAGCGCGCCCTAGAGGTGGCCGAACGGCGACGCCGCAACCTCGTCGGTGTCGAGGAGGAGGCCACGGGCGGGCGCATCATCACCGTCCTGTCGCCCAAGGGCGGCTCGGGCAAGACGACCGTGTCGACCAACCTCGCCCTCGGCCTCGCACTGGAGGCGCCGGACTCGACGGCCATCGTCGATCTCGACCTGCAGTTCGGTGACGTCGCCACGGCGTTGCGGCTGACGCCCCAGCACTCGCTGGTGGACGCCGCCCGGTCCCCGGTCGGCGACGACGCGCTGGCACTGAAGTCGTTCCTCACCCCGCACGTGCGCGACCTGTGGTGCCTCTGTGGCCCCGAGTCGCCTGCCGAGGGGGAAGAGGTGACCGCCGAACGGGCTCGCGCCATGGTGCAGACGCTGGCGTCCGAGTTCCCCTACGTGGTCGTCGACACGTGTGCCGGTATCACCGAGCACGCGCTGTCCGTCATCGAGATCTCCACGGACCTGGTGTTCGTGTGCGCCATGGACGTCCCGAGCGTCCGCAGCCTGCGCAAGGAGATCGACGCGCTGGAACAGCTCGGCATGACCCACCAGCGACGGCACCTGGTCATCAACCGGGCCGATGCCAAGGTCGGCCTCGACATCAAGGACGTCGAGGCCACCGTCGGTCTCCCGGTCGATGTCGCCGTGCCCTCGTCCCGCCTCGTGCCGCTGTCGGTGAACCAGGGCTCCCCGGTCGTCGAGTCCGAGCCGCGCTCGCCGGTGGCCAAGCAGTTCGGGGCTCTGGTCCACCGGTTCACCGCCGACACGGCGGTCGCCGACGCTCAGCCCAGCCGTCGACGGAGGATGTTCCGATGAAGCTCGGACAGCGACTGAAGGCACTCGACGACCACGCGTCGGCGCCCGAAACGCCGCCCACGGTCGCGGCGGTCGCGCGGCCGGCGGTGCCACCGCCGCCGGCTCTGCCCAGGACCGTCGTCACCGAGGTCGTCGACCCGCTCGCGCAGATCAAGCAGCGCGCCCAGGTGCAGCTGTTCGCCCGTCTCGGCGCCCGGCTGTACGACTCGTCGCTGAGCGAGGACGAGCTGCGGGCGTCGGTGCGCACCGAGCTCGCCGAGGTCGTCGACGGCGAGCGCATCCCGTTGACGCCCGCCGAGCGCCACCGGCTCGCGGCGGACATCAGCGACGACATCCTCGGCTACGGGCCGCTGCAGAAGTTCCTCGACGACGACGCCGTGACCGAGATCATGGTCAACGGCGACGACGCGATCTACGTCGAGCGTGGCGGCAAGCTCGAGCGCACCGCGTCCCGCTTCGTCTCCGACGAACATCTGCGCCGGGTGATCGAGCGGATCGTCTCGCAGGTCGGGCGACGCATCGACGAGTCCTCGCCGATGGTGGACGCCCGTCTGCTCGACGGCTCCCGCGTCAACGCGGTCGTGCCGCCGCTGGCGGTCGACGGACCCTCGCTGACCATCCGCAAGTTCTCGCGTGACCCGTTCGGTGTCGACGACCTCATCAGCTTCGGCACCATGACCCCGTCGGTCGCCCAACTGCTCGACGCGTGCGTCCGCGGTCGCCTCAACGTGCTGGTCTCCGGCGGCACGGGCACCGGCAAGACCACGCTGCTCAACGTGCTGTCGTCGTTCATCCCCGAGGACGAGCGCATCGTCACGATCGAGGACGCGGTCGAGTTGCAGCTGCACCAGGACCACGTGGTCCGGTTGGAGTCACGTCCGCCGAACCTCGAGGGCCGCGGTGAGATCGCCATCCGCGACCTGGTACGCAACTCGCTGCGCATGCGCCCCGATCGGATCATCGTCGGTGAAACCCGCGGCGGCGAGGCGCTGGACATGCTCCAGGCGATGAACACCGGTCACGACGGCTCGCTGTCGACCGTGCACGCCAACACCCCGCGTGATGCCATCGCCCGACTCGAGACGATGGTGCTGATGGCGGGCATGGACCTGCCGGTCCGTGCCATCCGCGAGCAGGTCGCGGCCGCGGTCGATCTCATTGTGCAGGTGACGCGCCTTCGTGACGGCAGCCGCCGCATCACGCACGTCACCGAGGTGCACGGCATGGAGGGGCAGGTCGTCACGCTGCAGGACGTGTTCACCTTCGACTATGCCGCCGGCATCGACGCCGACGGCCGCTTCCGCGGCCACCAGCGTCCGACCGGCATCCGGCCGCGCTTCACCGAGCGGCTCGAGCAGTACGGCATCGTCGTGCCGCCGTCGGTGTTCGGTGCCCCGCTCGACGCTCTGGCCGGCCAACACGCTCGGCCGTCGGCATGAGGCCCGCCCGCTGGCGGCTCGTGCCGATCGCCCTGCTCGTCGGCGTGATCGCCCTCCCGGTGACGGCGTCGGCCGCCGAGCAGGGCGAGACCGCGGGCACCGACGCCGAGCTGCGCATCGAGGCGGCGGATGTGGCCGCCCACCCGCTGGTCGAGCTCACGGTGGCCGTCCCGGCTGGCGGCGGCGAGGTGCTCACGGCGGACGCCTTCGCCGTCGCGGAGGCCGGTGAGGACCGCGAGATCATCTCGGTCGATCTGGCGGGCACCGCCGACCTGGAGGTGGTGTTGCTGCTCGACGTCACCGGCAGCATGGCGGGCGAACCGCTCACGGCCGCACAGGGCGCGGCGACGAGCTTCCTCGAGCAACTGCCCGCGGACGCCCGGGTGGCGCTGGTCACCTACGACACCCAGGCCACCGTCGTCAGCGACTTCGACGCCACGCGCGAAGCACAGCAGGTGACGATCGCGGAGCTGCAGGCCGGCGGCTCGACCGCCATGTACGACGCGGTCGCCACGGCGACGGAGCTGTTCCCCGGCGACGACCCGGACGCCGCACGGACCATCGTCCTGCTCACCGACGGCGAGGACAACGCCAGCGCCCGCACGCTCGACGCCACCCGCGACCTGCTCGTCGAGCGCGGCGTGACGCTGCACGGCGTGGCGTACCGGACCGCCTTCAGCGACCACGATGCGCTGCGCACGATGACCGACGCGACCGACGGGGCGCTGAAGGCCGCGAACGACGCGGCGGCGCTCACGGCCGTGTACGAGGAGCTCGCGAGTGAGCTCACCAGCCGCTACACGCTCGCCTACGACTCCGCCGCCCACGGCACCACCGTCGTGGCGCTGAGCGTCGCGGTCGACGGGGCCCGACTCGACACCGAGCGCAGCTTCGACCTGCCCGCCGCGCCCGAGCCCGCCGCCGCGCCGGAATCCGCCGTGTCGACCGTCGTCGTCGAAGCCGGTGTCGGACGGACGGTGCTTTACGGCGGTCTCGCCGCCTGGTTCGTCGCCCTGACGACCATCGGGGTGATCGTCGGCCTGCCGCGTCTCCGGCGATCCCAGATCGCCGGTGCGGCACATCGGGCGCGCGGTGATCACGGCGGCCTGGGCGACCTCGCCAACCGCGCCACCCTGTTCGCCGATCGGTCGCTGCAGCGGCACGACGCCGGCTCGGGTCTGAACCAGGCGCTCGAGCGGGCAGGCGTCAACCTGCGTCCCGGCGAGTTCCTCGTGCTCGCCGTTTCGCTCGGCGTCACCGGCGCGATCCTGGGCACCCTGCTGGCCAACGTCGTACTCGGGGTGCTGCTCGGCGTGCTGGTCGGGCTCGGGGCCCGCGCGGTCTTGAACGTGAAGGCGACCAAGCGGCAGGCGGCGTTCGGTGACCAGCTCGGCGACACCCTGCAGTTGCTGTCGGGCAGTCTGCGGGCCGGCTACAGCCTGATGCAGGCGGTGGACTCGGTCGCGCGGGAGGCCGAGAGCCCGGCCGCCGAGGAGTTCAACCGGCTGGTCGTCGAGACCCGGCTCGGTCGCGACATGAACGAGGCGTTGCACGCCCTCGGTGAACGCATGCAGAGCCAGGACTTCTCGTGGGTCGCCCAGGCCATCGCGATCAACCGCGAGGTGGGCGGCGACCTCGCCAACGTCCTCGACACCGTCGCGGAGACGATCCGGGAACGCAACCAGATCCGCCGCCAGGTGAAGTCGCTCAGCGCCGAGGGTCGGATGTCGACCTACGTGCTGATCGCCCTGCCGTTCGTGGTCAGCCTGCTGCTCTCGCTCGTCAACCCCGGCTACATGTCGGAACTGTACGCCGGGGGTGTCGTGGGGTGGCTGGTCATCGGCATCGCCCTGACCATGATCACCATCGGCGCCCTGTGGATGCGGGCGCTCGTCAAGTTCCGTTTCTAGGCCGTTCCCCTCACAAGCTCCGGGAGCCTGACCCATGCCTGCTCTGGTCGTCCTCGCCGCCGTCGCCGTCGTCGTGTCCCTGCCCCTGCTGTGGTGGGCGCTGAGCGGTGCGGGGGCCACTCCCACGATCGACCGTGCCGTCCTCGCCGGCGGGGCCGGTCCCGTCGACCTGCGCGCGGCGCAACTGCAGCGCTCGGCACACGACCGTGCCGTGCGACCGCTGCTCACGCGGGCGGCCGACCTCGGTCGGCGGCTGCTGCCGTACGCCTGGCTCGAGTCGCTCGAACGGCGGCTGATGTTGGCCGGTCGGCCCGAGGGCTGGCCGATCGAGCGCGTCATCGTGGCGAAGTTCGTGGGCGGTGCCGCGGGTTTCGGGCTCGGCCTGCTCTTCTTCGCCGCACGCGCGAGCCTGGTGTGGGCCCTGGCCTGGGCGGGGCTGACCGCGCTGGCCTTCTTCCTGCCGGAGTTGCTGCTGCACTCGGCGGCGGAGAAGCGCCGCGAGGAGATCGGCAACGCGCTGCCCGACACGCTCGACCAGATGACGATCGCGGTGGAGGCCGGTCTGGGCTTCGACGCCGCCATGGCGCGCGCTGCCGCGAACGGCTCGGGTCCGCTGGCGGACGAACTGGTCCGGACCCTGCAGGAGGTGCAGATGGGCGCACCGCGGTCGCGGGCCATGCGGGCGTTGGCGACCCGGGTCGAACACGAGGAACTGCGCCGGTTCGTCAACGCCGTGGTGCAGGCCGAGGGCTACGGCATCCCGGTGGCGGACGTGCTGCGGACGCAGGCTGCCGAACAGCGGACCAAGCGACGGCAACGCGCCGAGGAGCACGCGATGAAGATCCCGGTGAAGATCGTCTTCCCGATGATCGTCTTCATCCTGCCCACCCTGTTCATCGCCATCCTGGGCCCGGCGGCGTTCCGGATGGCCCGCATGTTCTCCGGGCTGTGAGGCGCTGAAGGTCGCCGATCAGCCGGTGAGGTGACCGTCGAGGTGCGGCTCGGCGGTGAGCGCGGACCGCTCCGTGTCCTCGGACGGCACGGGGACCGCAGGCGCGGCAGGGACGAGGAACATCCGCCCGGGGCCGGGCGACGGCACTGCCGCGTCGTCCCCCGCGGCGGACACGACGTCCCTCGCCTCGCGGAAGCCGGGGAAGCGCAGCCGGAAGCAGGCGCCGGAACCGGGGGGCGAGTCCTCGAGCGCGAGGGTGCCGCCCTGGGCGTGCATGAGCTGCGTCGACAGGTACAGACCCAGCCCACTGCCAGGACGACAGGCACCGCTGCGTCCCCGGCCGCCACGTTCGAACACGAGTGTCCGCTCGGCGGGGTGGATGCCCGGACCCTCGTCGCGGACCCGCAGGACGACGTGCTCGTCGTCGAGCTGCGCCGAGAGTCGGATCGGTCCGCGACCGTACCGACGGGCGTTCTGCAGCAGGTTCTGCACCACCTCCGCAGTGTCGGTCGGACTGCCGATGGCGACCAGGTCGTCGGCGACGTCGGCCTCGATCCAGGCACCCAGCGACCGCTCGCAGGTGACGACCGCCGCGATGGCCTCGGACAGGCGGAAGCGGCCGCGCGGCGCCTCGGGCGCCGACGGCGAGACCAGCTGCTGCAGGCGGGCGATCTCGGCGTTCACCGCGTCCGTGAGCTGCTCGCGGTCAACGTCGGCGAGCCGATCCGAGTAGGCCTGCAGGGCATGCGTGGCGCCCTGGATGGCGGCCAGCGCGTTGCGCGCCTCGTGGGCGCGCTCGGCCTGCCTTGCGTGGTCGACCTCGACCCGGTCCTGCGCGGCCAGGCGCTGCGCCTCGGCCTCCAGCAGTCGCCCACCCTGCGCCTGGTAGGCGTGCAGCAACGCCACCGTTGCTCCGGCGATCGCGGCGAGCACGGCCGTGAGCTGCAACAACTGCCGCCCGAGGTCCTGCCACGCCGGATTGCCCGGCGCGACACCCAGCAGGTGGGCATACCCGAGCAGCAACAGTGCGACCCCGAACCAGGCCAGCAGCGGGCGCCCCAGACCCCGTCCCCGCCGCAGATGGCCGGCGCCGATCAGCACGCTGCCGAGCGCCAAGGCACGGTCGAGGCCGCTGCCGACCGCGGGCGGAGCCAGGTCGAGGCTCCCGGCGAGCCACGCCCCCGCGAACGAGCCGGCGACGACCGCACCGACGGCCAGCCCCAGCACCCGACGCGGACGCAGACCGGCGTCGATGTCGGGGGAGCGGAGCCCGAGGACGGCCAGGACCACCGCCACGAGCAGGCCCGTCGGCCGCGCCCAGACCGCGAGCGGGTGCGGCGTCACGGCGGCTGCCGCGGTTGCCTCGGCTCCCACGGCCAGACTCCAGACCACCAGCGTGGCCGACAACCACACCGCCGCGGCGTCGCCGACCAGACGCCAGCGCAGGTGACACAGCAGCGCGCAGAGCAGGCCGAGGACCGGCGCGACGATCCGCAACTGGTGGTGCAGGGGGTCCGCGACGTGCGGCGCGGGGAGCGCGACGGAGACGCCGGCGACGAGCAGCGACGCGGCCACGAGGCTGCTGAGGACCAGTGTGGTGGTGAGCCCCTCACCAAGCGGTCCGGCGTCGAGCAACGATCGCCGGTCGGCACCCCGGTACATCGCGCTGTGCGCCCGAGCAGACGCGCTGCGTTGTCTTCGATTTCGCGCAGCCATGCTCGTCCGATCCACCCGCGAGTTGCGGAAGGCGCGCGACTGCCTCCGCCGAGGCGAAGGCTACGGTGGATCCCACGCACTTGTGTGCGGTGCGAACCATTTCACGGGTTCTTCACACGCCGCGCGCTCGGCTCTCCGAGCGGACCACGAAGGAGGGCGGGCGCCGCCGACCCCACCGACTCCGCGGGCCGTCCCGGCGATCGCTACCAGGGCAGCTTGGTGGCGAGCCACTGCGCGAACTCGAGCGTGAGCAGCGCAGCAGCAGCGAAGGTGGTGAGCACGGCGAAGAACACCAGCAGGGGCATCAGGGTGCTCACGGTTCGAACCTCCTTCGAGTTTCACACGCGACGTCGGCATTCCTAGCCCGCTCGACCGGCGCGAGTCCACGGCGAACGGGCAGGAGTTCCCGTCGGGAAGGGCGCGCAGCGGCATCGCACGCCGACGGCCGCCCGACCGCGACCGAGGTCACGACGTAGCCGCGGGGAACCCGACGTCGCCCTTGGGCGCGGACGGTGTCGGCCGACGGGACGTGCAGACCGAGCGGGAGGATTGTGCCGTGCACGAGCAGTGGTCCGTCGAGGTCCTCGCCGACCGCCTCCGGTCGGCCGACCTGCGCGGTGACACCCTCGGGCTCGCGCACGGCCTGCCTCGCCTGTATCGCGAGCTGGCCGCCGCCGTCGGTGCCGCCGAGGCCGGCCGCCGCTTCGATCGCGTCCTCGCCGTCGCGCTCGCGACCACCTGATCCCTCAGCCGCCCGGGCTCGCGGCACCTCGGCCACGGCGGGGGCGGCTCGGCACGTCCTCGGACATGTCCTCGAGCTCGATGCCCTTGGTCTCGCTGATCTTCCACCACACGAACAGGAACGACAGCGCCGCGAAGGTCGCGTACATGCCGTAGGCGAACGTCAGGCCGATCTCCTGGCTGAGCACCGGGAACGTCATCGACACCAGGAAGTTGGCGGCCCACTGCGCGGCGGCAGCCACGGCCAACGCGGCGGCACGGATGCGGTTGGGGAACATCTCGCCGAGCAGGACCCACACGACCGGGCCCCACGACGCGGCGAAGAAGATCACGAAGCCGTTGGCGGCGAACAGCGCGACCGTGCCCCACGGGTCGGGCAGGCTGACCTCGTCGCCGGTACCGACGGCCTGGCTGAACGCGAGCGCCATCGCGCCGAGGCTGACCGCCATGCCGGCCGAGCCCACCAACAGCAGCAGCTTGCGACCGACCTTGTCGACGATCGCGATCGCGACCAGGGTCGCGGCCACGTTCACGCCCGAGTTGAGTACGGACGTGAAGAACGCGTCGCCCTCCTCGTAGCCGACCGACTGCCACAACGTGGTCGAGTAGTAGAAGATGACGTTGATGCCGACCGCCTGCTGGAAGACCGACAGGGCGATGCCGACCCACACGATCGGTTTGAGCCCGAGCCGCTTGCCCTTCAGGTCGCGCATGCTCGGGCGGTCCTCGCGCTCGAGGCTGCGGCGGATGTCGGCGATCTTGCCGTCGGTGTCCTGGATCCCGATGACCTCGGTCAGCACGTCGGCGGCCTCGTCGAACCGCCGCTTGGCGACCAGGTAGCGCGGCGACTCGGGGATCCGCAGCGCCAGCAGGCCGTAGGCGAGGGCTGGCACCAGCTCGGCCATGAACATCCAGCGCCAGGCCGCGATGTCGAACCACAACGACTCCTGCGCCCCGCCGGCGGTGTCGGCGAGGAACGCGTTGACCACCAACGCCGCGAAGATGCCGAGCACGATCGCCAGCTGCTGCAGCGACCCGAGCCGCCCGCGCAGACGCGCCGGCGCGACCTCGGCGATGTAGGCCGGCGCGATCACCGACGCGGTCCCGACGCCGAACCCGCCGATCAGGCGCCACACGATCAGGTCCGCGACGCCGACGGAGAACCCGGACCCGATGGCCGAGACGGCGAAGAACGCCGCCGCGACCAGCATCACCCGCACGCGTCCGTAGCGGTCGGAGAGCGCACCGGCGAACCAGGCACCGACGGCGCAGCCGATGAGCGCCGAGGCCACGCCGAAGCCGGTGAACAGGCTGCCGAGGCCGAACTCGGACTGGATCGCGTCGACCGCGCCGTTGATCACCGAGGTGTCGTAGCCGAACAGGAAGCCACCGAGCGCGGCCACACTGGAGACCAGGATGGCGCGGGCTGGCGAGTAGCCGTCGGCGGTCGCTCGCGACACGTCCGGTCCTTGTCAGGCGGGCCTTTCGGGGCGGCAACGCTACGAGGACGCGAAGCGTGTGGTGCGCAGGGAGCGGTCCGTCCGGCCATGACACCGTTGGTTCGACCGATCCGGGGCTTGACGACAGGCGAGAATGCGCGGAGAGTCACAGCGGTGCGAGGGGGCTCGCACCGACGGGGCTCGCGACATCGGGACCGGGGGAGTGGGGACTTCCCTGCCGCCCGTGCGACCTCGACCGGGGCAATTCGACGCGCCGCACGGTCGTGCCGTGCGGCCATGCACAGGGGGCATCACATGGCAGTGCTCAAGGGTGGCGAGCGTCTCCACGCTGGCCAGGAACTGCGCTCGAACAACGGCCAGTACCGGTTGGTCATGCAGACCGACGGCAACCTCGTGCTGTACCCGACCGCTGGTGGAGCCGCGGTCTGGGCGACGCACACCTGGAACCGACCGGCGCTGGACCGGCCGGTACGGGCCGACATGCAGGCGGACGGCAACTTCGTGCTCTACGACACGCTCAACCGGCCGGTGTGGGCGACCGGGACCCATCAGCACCCTGGCTCGTACTTCGACCTGCAGGACGACCGCAACCTCGTGATCTACAACGCCGAGCGGCGTCCGGTCTGGGCGTCGGGTACCAACATCCCGGCGCCGCAGAAGCGCACCGGATCCCTCACCGCTCGGCTGTACCAGGACGTGGGCTTCCGCAAGCGGATGGAGACCAACGCGACGCTGTACCGCGACGGGCGGCTCGTCGTCGACTCGTTCACCAGGAACGACAACTGGACCGGCGCGCTCCGGGGCCGGACCCTGGCGGTGATCGTCGACGCCCAGGACCGCGCGATCATGGTCTCCAACGTCTTCGCCGATCCCACCCGCTGCTCGGTGGCGGACCTGTCGTGCGCCTCGTACGGCCGACAGATCCACCAGCAGCTGTTCCCGCTCGCCATCGGCCAGCACGCCGAACGCGTCGACCTCTACACCGGTGACAACGTCAACTTCTCCGACCTTCGCCAGCGGACGATCGACGTCATCCGGGCGTCGCGTGACATCGCCAAGGAGGTCCGCGACGCCGTCATCAGCGTGTTCGGCTGAGCACCACGCGCATCGACGGACGGCGTCCGGCCACAGGCCGGACGCCGTCCGTCGCGCCGGATCCTTTCGGGCCGCGAACGGCCACCGGCGGGAACCCCTGGGCGTCGGATGGCGTCCGACTGCGTACGCCGACAAGGACCACGAGCATGCGTTGGACGACCCGCCCGGTTCTCGCCGCCCTCGCCCTGATCGGTCTGCTGACGAGTGCCTGCGGCGGTGACGACGCCGCCGGGACCGCGACGGACACGGCCTTCCCCGCGAGCGCGGGAGCGCTCGACAGCGCCGGATCGGCGACCCTGGAGATCGAACCGGCGCCCGAGGCCGGGGCGGACACGCCGACGTCGGCGGCCGAGGACGCGGACACCGACACCGAGGGGACCGACCGTGCCGGCGGGATCGCCGGGATCGCCAGCGTGGTGTTCGACGACCACGGCGTCTCCGGTTGGCGGCCCACCGCGGAGCAGGCGGCCTCGACCTTCCGCACCGACGCGACCGTCGGCGCGTTCCGGCTCGCGCAGTCCTGGCTCGACGCCGGCGTGCTCCCGCCGGTCGAGGGCATCCGCGCCGAGGAGTGGATCAACGCGCTCGACCACGCCTATCCGGCGCCGGCGGGCGACGAGGTCTGGGCGGTGCACGCCGACGCCGGCACCCCGTGGTGGCAGACCGGGCCCGAGGCGCCGGGCGACACCCGCCTGCTGCGGATCGGACTGCGGGCGACCGACGGCGTGGGGGAGCGGCCACCGGCGTCGCTGACGTTCGATCGACGTGTCGGGCTCGATGGCGGACGACGACCGGCTGGGCACGGTCGTGCGGGTCCTCGACGAGTTCCTCGACCGCCTCGACGCCCGTGACCAGGTGGCGGTCGTGACCTTCACCGACGACGCGACGCTGGCGCTCGGGCACACCAGCGACCTCGGCCGGGTCCGCGACGTGCTGGCCGGGCTGCGTCCGCAGGGATCGACCAACACCGGCGCGGGGGTCGTCCTCGGCCACGAGACCGCCGCCGCCGGTCATCGGCCGGGCGACCACTCGTCGGTCGTGGTCCTCGCCGACGGGATGGCGAACGAGGGCGTCACCGACCCGCACCGCATCCTCGAGGAACTCGACCGCATCGACGGACCGGCCCGGGTCGTGACCCACACGGTCGGCATCGGCCGCGAGGTCTACAACGACGCGCTGCTGTCCACCCTCGCCAACGTCTCCGGTGGCACCTACGCCTACGTCGAGCGCAGCGCGCAGGCCGACCGGCTGTTCGACCGCGACCTGCCGCTGCTGTGGCCGGTCGCCCACGACGTCAAGACCCAGGTCAGCTTCGACCCGGGAGCCGTCCGGTCCTGGCGGCTGATCGGCTACGAGTCGCGCGCGCTGGCGGCCGAGGACTTCCGCGACGACGCGGTGAGCGGGGCCTACCTCGGCGCCGGCCACGCCGTGACCGCGCTGTACGAGCTCGACCTCGCCGTCGAGGGCGGCGGCGCCGACGGCGACCTCGGCACGGTCGCGCTGCGCTGGGCCGACCCGGACACCGGCGAGGTCACCGAACGCGAGGTGGCGCTGCCGGCGTCGCTGGCCACCGAGGACGCGACCTCGCCGACGTTCGACGACGCCGCGGCGATGGCGGCGCTCGTCGAGGCGTTGCGCGGCTCGCCGCACGCGCTGGTCAACCTCGAACAGGTCGCCCAGCGCACCGACGGCGGGCTCGCCGATCTCGTCGAAGCCGCCCGCAGCGCCTTTCAGGGCGCTACGCCGCAGCGCCGCGCGTACGTCGAGCCGTGATCAGGTGCTCGACCACCCGTCGGGCGAAGTCGCCGGCGCCGGCGCCGACGGCCATCCACAACGGCACCGAGACCGGGACGGAATCCGACAGCGTGGGAAACGACATCGGTGTGGCGGGGGGAAGTGGACGACGCGTACCTCTCGACGCAGGTTTACGTAATGTAGCTTATGGGGGAAAGAGAGAAAACGTGGGGAAGCGGTCGTCGCGCCGTCAGGCGACGCTGTCCTGCTCCCCGATGCGCTTGAAGGGGCGCAGCGAGAACACCACCTCCACCGGCACCTCGAAGAACTCGGCGATGCGCATCGCGAGCTCGAGCGACGGGTTGTACTCGCCGCGTTCGAGGTAGCCGACCGTCTGGTAGTGCACGCCGAGCGCGTCGGCGAGCTCGCGCCGCGAGATGCCCCGTTCGGTGCGCAACATCGCGATGCGGTTGTGGATCGTCGTCTCGGCCACGTCGCCTCCCACGGGTCCGACGGAGTCTCGTCTCAAGCGGTGCGTTGCAGTGCGGCCTGGCGCCGGGCCTCGACGCGTGAGCCGGACTCGCGGCGAGCCGTGCGGCGCAGCACCCAGGGAGCGCAGACCAGTCCGACGATCGCCCAGGCACCGAGCACCAGCAGTGCCGTCGTCGGCCGCCAGACGCCGCCGAGCTCGACCGTCCGCAGCGTGTCCGGCAGCAATGCGTGCCGCATGCCGTGCCCGAGCCAGTGGAACGGCAACACCTGGGCCACCTGCTGGACCCAGGTCGGGAAGGTCTGCAGCGGCTGGATCAGTCCCGAGAACCACGTCAGGACCCCGATCCCGACCAGCCCGAAGCTGAAGATGCCCTTGGGCGTCCGCAGCAGCGCACCGACGAGGACCCCGAGGGGCAGGATCGCGATCGATCCCAGGGCGAGCACGAGCAGGAACCGCAGCCAACCACTCACCGCCACGTCGGCGAGCCCGTCGATGAACAGCAGCGCCGGCCCGAGCACCAGCGCGAGGCCGAACAGCGTCTCGCACAGCACGGCGACGATCTTGCCGACCACGTAGCTGACCAACCCGTGCGGAACGGTGCGGGAGCGCAGCAACGTGCCGTCCTCGCGCTCGGTGGCGAGCACGTACATCGGTCCGAGCACGGAGAAGCTGATCACCATCGCATAGATGCCCGGCGCCACGAAGCGTGCCACCGGGAAGGTCTCGCTGCCGATGTCCAGCGCCTCGCCGGAGACGGAGAACCACAGCAGGAACCCGAGCGGGATCAGGCCGTAGAACACCGTGCTCGAGAGTTCGCTGCGATCGGTGAGCAGGTAGCGGAACTCCAGCAGGCCTCGACGGACGCCGCTGCGGACGGCGTGGATCACGGGGTTCATCGGCTGCCTCCTCCCAGTGGCACGACGCCGGCGGCCTCGACCGCGGCGCGCTCGGCCTGTTCGACCAGGTGCAGGTAGGCGTCCTCCAGCGACGGTCGCCGCACCTGCAGGTCCTCGAGCCGGCCGTGCTGCCGTTCCAGTTCGGCGACGAAGCGGGCCGCGTCGTCGGTGACGTGCACGTGCCGGATCCCGTCGACACACCAGCGCACCTCCGTGCTGGCGTCGATCCGGCGGGTGAGCTCGTCCGCGGAGCCCTCGGCGACCACGACCCCCCGGGCCAGGATCACGATGCGGTCGGCGATCTGTTCGGCCTCGTGCAGGTCGTGGGTCGTCAGCACGATGGTGGTGTCGTCGAGGTCGACCAGCCGGTGCAGCAGCTCGTGCAGGTCCCGCCGCGCCTGGGGGTCGAAGCCGGTGGTGGGCTCGTCGAGGAACAGCAGCTCGGGATGGCCGAGGAGTCCGATCGCGACGTCGAGTCGCCGCCGCTGGCCGCCGGACAGCTGCTTGACCCGCTGTCGGGCCTGGCCGGCGAGCCCGACGATCGCGAGCAGTTCGTCCACGTGGCGGGGGCGTCGGCGCTCGGCGGTGGCGTAGGGCGCGTAGTGGCGACCGAGGAACCGCAACAGCTCGTCGACCCGCCAGCGTCCGTGATCGCGCCAGGACTGGAACACCGTCCCCACGCGTGCCCGCCAGGCCTCGTCCGCCCGATCCGGATCGACACCGAGGACGCGCACCTGTCCCCCCGACCGGCGACGGAACCCTTCGAGCACCTCGACGGTGGTGGTCTTGCCCGCGCCGTTGGGGCCGAGCAGCACGACGACCTCGCCGCGTCCCACCGCCAGATCGACCCCGTCGAGCACGTCGCGGTCCCCGTAACGCATCCGCAGGTCCTGGACCTCGATGACCGCTCCCCCGGCCGGCATGCGTGGACCTCCCTGCGCTCGACGAATCCTTGGAATACAACAAGGTGTAGCAGACCTTATACACAACGGCAAGGATCGACGGACGCCGTCACGGCGCGACGGGCGGCGCCGACGCCGGCCCGTCCTGCGCCGTCCTCCCGGTCAGGCGTCCTCGACCACGTCGAACCAGAGGTCGCCCCCGCCCTCGGCGCGGTAGGAGACCGTGATCTCCTCGTCCGGGGCGATCGCGCGCACCGACCACAGCTCGGCCGACTCGGTGTCGGGCACCAGCCACAGGTAGGCGTTGGGGTCGCTGGCGTGGTTGCACATCGACGACACCCCGAGCACCAGCCCGGCGGAGCCGTCGTCGTCCCACTCGTAGACGTAGTCGTCGACCCGCGTCTCGCGCAGCGCGGCGCGCTGCTCCCCCGGGACGACCAGCACCGGCGCCTGCATGAGCATCGTCTCGGCCGGGATGTGTTCGGTGGCGAATAGTCCCCGCCCCGCCACGGCTGATTCGCGGACCTCGTACACGCTGTCGACCTCCGACCACCGCGACCACTGCGCCGGCCCATCGACGTCCTCGGTGGGCCGGCGCACGGTACTCGACGCGGGAGGTCGTCTCCCCTGACGCTTGCGGCGACCGGAGCTCAGCGCATCGCCTGGTAGGCCTCCAGCGTGTGCAGCACGGTCCCGGCGAACATCCGGTCCTCGCCCAGGGCGCTCTCGAGGTGTGCCACGGCCCGGTCGACCTCGGCGCGTGGGCGTCCGTGGTAGCTGATGTACGCCGGGTCCTGGGCCGTCAACTCGAGGGCGACCCACAGCCGGGTGCCGGTCGCCGCGGCGACCCGCCGCTCCTCCCCCACGAGCTGCACCTGCGCCTGCGGCGTGTCGCGGTAGGCCATGACGAGCAGGCCGTCGGCGACGGCGGCGACCTGGTCGAGCAGCGTGCCCCGTCCCGTCGAGGCGGGGATCTCGTCGAACCAGAACGGGATCGCGACCGTCAGCTGGTCGCTGCCTGCGCGCTTCTTCGCCTCCGCCAGGGTGCCGACGAACCGATCGACGAGCTTGCGCTGCGAGCTGGCGCTGCGCGACCACTCCGGCAGCAGGTAGGGCTCGATGTCGAGCACGACGTGATCGACGCCGTCAGCGGCCGCCACCTCCGACACCCACGCCAGCGCGGCGGCGCGTCCCCGGTCGGCCCAGTTCGGGTCGCCGCCCAGCGCCGCGACCCGGACTCCGGCGCGCTGGCCGGCTGCTGCGGTCGCGCGCAACCCACCCGAGCGGACCGTCCCCGGCCGCACGTGGACCCACAGCTCGTCCCGGCCGGCGGCGACCGAGGCCGTCACCAGAGCCGGATCCGGGTCGTTCCACGAGAAGCTGCCGCGGGCCGCGGTGCTCGCGGACGCACCCGTGCCCACCGAGCCCACCATGCCGATCAACAGGGTGACCACCAACAACAGACGACGACGTCCCATGTCCCGACCTCCGAGTGACGACCGTGACGTGGTCGCCCCCGGAGCTTCGGCACCGGCCGCACGGGACCGGAGCGTCGAACGCGGCGGTGGGGTCTGCCCGCGCACCGGCTCAAGCTGGCCGCGCCGGTGACCGACAAGCGCGCTCAGTTCACCGGCAGACCGGGCGTGGCGGCACCCGAGGCGTCGAGGAGCCGGATGGCGTCGTCGATCGTCTCGACCGGTAGCAGCCGCATGCGGCCCGAGGCGAAGTCGGCCAACTCGTGCGCCTGCGCCGCCGGGAACAGCAGCACGTCCGCGCCACGGTTGCGTGCCGCGGTCGCCTTGGCCTCCAGTCCGCCGATCCGGGTGACCGTCCCGTCACCACGGATACCCCCGGTGCCGGCCACGTGCCGGCCGTGCGCGAGATCGTGCCCTGAGGCGTCGGCGTAGCTCATCAGCGCGATCATCAGGCCGTGTGAGCGGCCGAGCGCGAGGTCACGGAACCACCCCACCGGCGCGAGGCTCGCGAGCTGGCCGCCGATCGCGGCGTCGAGATCGCCGGGAGCCAGGTCGACCACGTGGATCTGCTCGAACGGCAGCAACGGCCCTGGCGCGGCGTAGGTCCGTCCGTCGGCTCCGGAGAAGACCACCGGCCGCTGCGCCTTGCCCACCGCCTCCTGCCACGCCGCACGGTCGACGAGGTCGACCCCGTTCATCCGGGTGACGACGAGCTGGTCGGGCAGGTAGCCCTGCGTCGGTCCCACGGCTTCGACCAGCAGGCCGAAGGCGATGTCGCGACCGGCACGCGACAGGCCGACGGCCACCGCGGCGGGCTCGTTCACCCGTGGGCGTTGCGCGTCGGCGGCGGCGCGCATGTCGCGGGTGTGGCCGGTGTCGACGAGGCGGTCGGCCAGCACCTCGACCGCCATCGGCGGCCGCCCGACCGTCAGCCACGACCAGCGTCCGGGCGGGTCGACGAGGCGTCCCTGCACCACCAGTCGGCCGTCGAGCCGCCAGGCGTTGCCCGGAGGGCTGTCGTCGACCAGGTGGACCCACGGCACGGGCGCGAGCAGCACCGCCGCGGCCAGGATCAGCAGCTTGGTGGCGCGCATGCGCCGGCGTGGTACCCGTTCGACCCGCATGCCGTCCCGGTCCTTCCCGCCGCAGCCGACCCGCCGCCGACCGCTCGGCACGCTAGCCAGCGGCCAGTGTCCGGACGGCCGATCTCAGCGGAAGCACAGGACAGGTGTTGCGGTGTCGCGCGGGCCGCACGGGGGGAACCACCTCCTACCCCGGTCGCAGGGTCCGGACGGCGCACGTCGACCGACACCGAGGAGGACCGCCCCCCGTGGGACGGTCCTCCTCGGGAACCTCGCCGTCTCAGCGGTCGTCGTGGTCCGGTGCCGGACCACCGCTGTCCTCGCCAGGCTGGGCGGTGTAGTCGTCGGGCTGCGTTTCGGGAGCCGGCTGGCCGTCGTGCTCCTCGTCCGTCGGCTGCGGGTGCTCGGACATCGCGTCTCCTTCGACGGGGTGGATCTGACTCAGGTGCGTCGGGCGCCGGTGCTGTCTCGCGAGCCGGTGCGGTCGACGATGAACAGCACGATGAGGACGCCGATGATCGACCCCAGGATGCCCGCGGCGCCGAGCTGCAGTCCGTCCCCGGTGATCAGCGAGCCGAGCACACCACCGACGACCGATCCCACCATGCCGAGGACGGCGGTGCCGACGAAGCCCATCTTCTGCTTGCCCGGCATGATCAGCCGACCGAGGTAGCCGGCGATGATGCCGATGAGGAGAAAGGCGATGATGCCCATCATGGCGTGCGCTCCTTACGTCTGGGTTCCTCCGCGTGGCGAACAGATTCCGTCGCGATCGGGCCGGCGACCAGCGTCGTCTCCTGTCCGTTGGCCGGTCCCGGCGAACCCGAGGGCCGGACGGTCACCAGCGACGGGCGACCACCACCCCGACCGGTGGACCACCGTGGCCTCCTAGGAAATGCGTCGGTAGCGACGTACGGAGGCCGGAACGGCGATGGCGAGGATCGCCGTCGCCCATGCCAGGGTCAGCAGCACCGGCCGCAGGGTCGGACCGCCGATGGACAGTGCCCGGGCCGCGTCCGCGGTCACCGTCACCGGACTGTTGGCCGCGAACCCACGCAACCAGTCCGGCATGGTCTCGACCGGGACGAAGATCGAACTGGCGAACACCAACGGGAACACGGTGACGAAGCCCGCCGTCTGGGCGGCCTCCGCGCCGGGCACGGCCAAGGCCACGTAGGTGAAGATCCAGCTCAGGACGAAGCCGAACAGCCCGACGACGGCCAGCGCCCCGAGTGCGGCCAACAGCCCCTGCGTGAACCGGAAGCCCAGCAGGTAGCCGACCGCGGTCATCAGCAGCAGCACGGCCAGGTTGCGGGTCAGGTCCGCGAAGGTGCGCCCGGCCAGCACGGCCTGCCGGGACATCGGCATCGACCGGAACCGGTCGATGACGCCCTGCTCGAGGTCCTCGGCGAGTCCGACCGCGGTCTGGGTGGAACGGAACGCCGCCGACTGCACGAAGATGCCCGGCAGCAGGAAGTCGAGGTAGCTGACGTCCCCGGGCAGCGCATCACCGGCGACACCACCGAAGACGGCCGAGAACAGCACCACGAACATGATCGGCTGGATGGTCGAGAACACCAGCAGCCGGGGCTTGCGCTGGAAGTGCCGCAGGTTGCGCTTGGTCAGCGTCCAGGCGTCACGGGCGGCCAACAGCACGCGGTGACGCTCGACGGGGACGGCGTCGTGCTCCGCGGCGCTCATCGGGCCGGCTCCGTGTCGTCCGCGCCGACCGGAGGCCCGGTCCGGTCGGGCGGGTCGTTCCCGGTCAGCTCCAGGAAGACGTCGTCGAGCGTGGGGCGGCGCAGTCCGAGGTCGCGCACGTCGACGCCCTGTTCGCGGAGCCGGCGCGCCACCCTGGCGACCACCTCGAGCGCGTCGTCGTCGCCCACGTGCACTACCAGCCGGCGGGTCCCGGACGTCGGCTCCGCGTCGGGGAGGGCCCGCAGCGCGGCGTCGACGTGCTCCTCGCTCGCGAGCAGCACGTCGACGACCTGCCCGCCGATGCGGTCCTTGAGCTGGTCACCGGTCCCTTGCGCGATGATCCGGCCGGCGTCGATCACGGCGATGCGGTCGGCGAGCACGTCGGCCTCCTCGAGGTACTGCGTCGTCAGCAGCAGGGTGGTACCGGCCGCCACCAGTTCCCGGGTCGCGTCCCAGATGGCGTTGCGGCTGCGGGGGTCGAGGCCGGTGGTCGGCTCGTCGAGGAACAGCAGACGCGGCCGCACGAGCAGGCTGGAGGCGAGGTCGAGGCGCCGGCGCATGCCGCCGGAGTAGGTGCGGGCGGGGCGGTCGGCGGCCGCGGCGAGCTCGAAGCGGTCGAGCAGTTCGTCCGCGCGGCGACGGGCGTCCCGTGCGGACAGATGGAACAGCTCGCCGAACATGCGCAGGTTCTCGCGTCCCGTGAGCAGGCCGTCGACGGCCGCGTACTGTCCGGTGAGGCCGATGATGCGCCGCACCTGCGCCGCCTGCGTGACGACGTCGTGTCCGAACACCTCGGCGCGACCGTCGTCGGGCGGGAGCAGGGTCGCCAGGACGCGCACGAGGGTGGTCTTGCCGGCGCCGTTGGGGCCGAGCAGACCCAGCACCTCCCCCTCGGCGAGTTCGAGGTCGACGCCGGCCAGCGCGTCGTGTCCCGCGAAGCGTTTGCGCATGGCTTCGACACGCACGGCAGGTGTGGCAGGCATGTCGACTCCTGGAACCGGGGGGGCGCGTCCAGCAACGCGCCGGAAGCGGAGAATGCGGTGGTGCGGGGCGGTGGTGGTGCGCAGGCAGGTGTGGCGACCTCAGGTGTATTCGACGAGGAGCACCGCCCGGGTCCCGGCCGAACGGGCTTCGTAGCGGTGGGCGACGTCCCCGGGGAAGGTGGCCAGGTCGCCGACCTCGAGGTCGACCAGCGCGTCGACCGGGCCGACCCGTAGCCGGCCCGAGGTCACCAGGACGTGTTCCACGGTGCCGGCCGTGTGTGGATCGGCGTTGCCGTCCGGGTCGCCGGGACCGGCCGGGTCCAGCTCCAGGACCGACAACTCCACCCGCGCGAGCTGACTGGTGCTCAGCAGGACCCGTGCCTCGAGGTTGGACCGCTCGCTGCGCAGCCGGGGGGCATCGGCGGCGCGCAGCACCCGGACGGCCGGCAGCTGCGGCTCGAGCAGGGCGCCGAAGGGGACGCCCAGGGCCCGGGCGAGCGCCCACAGGGTCTCGATGCCCGGATTGGCGTCCCCGGCCTCGATGGCGTGCAGGGTCGACTTGCCGATCCCGGCCGCACCGGAGACGTCCGCGAGGCTGCGACCGGAACGGGTCCGTAGTTCGCGGACGGTGGCCGCGACGCGTGCGCGCAACTGTTCGGCGCCGTGGTCGGCGTCCGGGTCGTGTGGCCGATCCTCGTGCACGTGCGTCCTTCCGTCGGTCGGTCGGCGGACGGTGGCGGGCTGGACGTGTGCCGCTCTTCGACTCAGAGCTGCTCGCGGGCGTACGCGGTCGCGAGACTGTCGGCGTACTCGTTCCACCGGTTGCCCGCGTGCGCCTTGATCCAGCGCAGTTCGAGTTCGGGCCGGGCGCGGACCGCTTCGTACAGCGGCTGCACGAGGTCCAGGTTCTCGACCGGCCCGGTCTTGCGCCGCCAGCCACGCGCCGCCCACCCGGCGGCCCACTCGTTGACCGTGCGCACGGCGAGGTTCGAGTCCGAGTACACCACGGCCGGGGTGCCGGCCGGTACCAGCTCGACGCCGTGCAGCAGGGCCGTGAGTTCCATGCGGTTGTTGGTCGTGTGCGCCTCGGCACCACGGTCGGTCGCGATCACCTCGCCGTCGACGACGTAGACGGCGCCCCAACCACCGGGTCCGGGGTTCGGGCTGGCAGCGCCGTCGGTGAACACGCCCGTGTCCGGCCCACCGTCGTAGCGGGCCAGCACCTCGGCCAGGGTCAGCGCCTGCTCACCCGCGCGCGACGACGCCGATCCCCCACCACGGGCCGCCGGGCCACCGGCGCCCTTGCCGGTACGCCGACGCGCACCGCGGTAGCACCGCGGGCACTGACTGGGTGTCCAGCCCGGGAAGCGCTCCAGCAGGTCGGGCGACGGCGTGAAGCCTTCGCCACAGGCGGTGCAGGTCAGGGAGGAATCGGCCATGACCTGACAGCTTAGTGGCGTCCGGAACCCGGCCGGTCTACAGCCGCTGCTCCGGGACCGTGAGCCGCGAGCCGAACACGTCCTTGGTGTAACGGCTGGGAAGTCCCCGGTCGAGCAGGAACTCCGACGGCTCGGCTTCGAGGTCGAAGCCCACCGCCATCTCGCACTGTTCGCAGCGGTACTTGCCGAGGCCGGTCATGCCCCCGATCAGGTGCTGCTCACCATCGCAGCGCGTGCAGGAGCGGCGGGGCGGCACGTCCGCGAGTGCGGTGCCGCCAGCGGGAAACGTCGTCTCGTCCATGGCTCCAGCCTACCTGCCCTGCCCGGCCCTCCGACGCAGCTGGCGCGGACCAAGGACCGGGACGCCATCGGGGTCACCGGGTCCGTCAACCTACTGTCCGGGCTGCGGACCCGGCGGCAGCCCGCGTCACCAGTACGCGTCCCCCGTCGTCCGTGCGCACCAGTTCGATACGCCAGCCCGCCGGACCGCGCGGTGGCCGCCCCAGCGCGCGCCACCACGCGCCGACGTCCAGGGGCAGGCCGTGTGCGACGAGTTCGACCACGTCGGGGTCCGCCTCCCGTAGCCACCGGCGCACCACCTTGGGGCGGACAGGCAGGACGGCATGGACGGGACGGACGCGGTACCAGGGGCTGGCGGGGGGCAGCTCGTCGGAGGTCAGCAGTGCCCGCCCGTCGGCGAGCCGGTGTGCCCCGATCTCCGCACCGATCTGATCGTGCAGCCGGGCACGCACCGCGGCCGGGGCGACCTCGACGAGGAACGCGCCGGGTGGGCCGACCGGTCGCCGGCTGCGGGCTCCCCCTGTCCGCACGCGGGTGTGGCCCTCCGGCAGCAGCGTGGCCCGTGCGCGCACCCCGGGCGAGCGCAGTTCGTGGCCCCACGCCACCGCCTCGCGCAGGTCGTCGCCGACCTGCACGAACTCGAGTTCGGCCGCGGTCGGCAGGTCCGGGTCGTCGAGCGCGACCGCCGGGGACAGCACGACCGCGATCCCGCGGTCTCGCCCGTGGGCGGCCCAGACGGCGCCGACGGGTGGCAGATGCTCGGCGAGCCGACGCACCCGCCGGCCCTCGCGCCGACGCCCCGGATCGACGTGGACGAGCGCACCCGCGGGTACGTCCACGTCGAGGACGTCGGCACGCCGCAGTTCCACCTCGACCCCGGTCACCGCCGCGTTGTGGGCCAGCAGCACCAGTCGGCCGGCGTCGCGGTCGACGGCCGTGACCGCTGCACCGTGGCGGGCCGCGGCCAGCGTGTCCCCGCCGCAGCCCGCGCACAGGTCCCAGACGACGCGACCAGCCAGCCGTCGCGTCCGCCAGTCGCTGACCTGCGGGTCGCTGGCCTGCTCGAGCGCCTCGCGGGTGAACAACAACCGCTCGGCGTCGGGCCAGCGCCCACGTGCCCGCCGCCGGGCCCCGGCGGCGCCGAGCACCGCGGCGGTCCGTGCGGCGTCGAGCCCGCTGCCCCGCAGCCGCTCGAGCACGCGCAGTTCGTCCTCGCCCGCGTCGAGGGCGGCCGTGACCGCGTCGACCGCCTCCCGACCGTCGGCGACCAACCAGCGTGCGGTGGTCTCGTCGAGTTCGCTCACAGCGGTGATGTCCTTGGTCCTGCCGGCGGCGTCGGATGCCTCCCCGGCAGGGTCGCACAGCCGTGGTTGCGGCAGAGGGACGCAAGGTGACGGTCAGCCGGTGGAGGCTGCCGGCTACGGTGACGGCATGGAACTCCTACGACTCGACGCAGACGGGCTCGACCTGGGCCCGGACCCGGTCCTGGTGCTGTCCCTGGACGGCTGGACCGACGCCGGTGAGGGCGGCACCGCCGCGGCGGACGCCCTGCGGGAGGTGGCCGAACCGCAACGCATCGGCACCTTCGACAGCGATGCGTTGTACGACTACCGCGACCGCCGCCCGCAGCTGGCGATCGACCGCGGTCAACTCGCCAGCCCCGTGTGGCCGGAGTTGACCGTGGAGGCGCTGCGTCCCACCAGTGGGCCGGCCCTGCTGCTGGTGACCGGGCAGGAACCGGACCTCGGCTGGCAGCGACTCGGACGCGACCTGCTCGCGCTGGCCCGCCGCTTCGGTGCCACGCGCTACGTCGGCCTGGGCGCCGTGCCCGGACCGATCCCGCACACCCGTCCGGTGCAGCTGCTGGTGACCTCGAACGACACGGGTCTGCTCGACCGGATGGGACGTGCCCACGAGCAGCTGGTCGTGCCCGCCTCGTGCCAGTCCGCCATGGAGGCGTTGCTCGCCGATGCGGGGATCACCACGGTGGGTCTGTGGGCCCGCATCCCGCACTACATCGCCGGGGACTATCCGGAGGGGGCGCGCGCCCTGCTGGAACGGTTCACCGGCTATCTCGGCACCCCGGTGGATCTGTCCGCCTTCGACGAGGCGGCCGAGGACAACCGGGCGAAGCTGGACCTGGCGGCCGCGTCCTCGGACGAGGTCACCGAGCACGTCCGTCAGCTCGAGCGGCTCTACGACGCCGAGCTCGAGGCGGAGCGCCTCGCCGACGTCGACGCCGGCAGGCACCAGCTCGACGAGGTGCAGGTGCCCTCGGCGGACGAACTCGCGGCCGAGATCGAACGCTTCCTGCGCGGTCGCGCCTGAGTTGACCGTCCGCCCCGCGCCTGCCGGCGGGGCGGGATCGACGGTGTGGCAACGAGCGAGCGCAGCGAGCGGGACCGCGTGGCGGGCGGGCGGGACCGGATCAGAGCGTGAAGTCGAGGTCGGCCTCGATCTCGACGACGTCCATCTGGGCCTTCTGCAGCTTGCCGCTGAAGTCCCAGTTCATCGACTGCCAACGCGTGACCTGGTCGAGCATCCAGATCCCGGACTGGCGGGCGCCGTTGCCGGACTTGCCGTTGCCGCCGAAGGGCAGGTGTGCCTCGGCTCCCGAGGTCGAGTTGTTGACGCTGACCATGCCGGCCGACACCTGTTCGCGGAAGCGGAACGCCGCCGACGGGTCGGTGGTGTAGATCGCCGACGAGAGCCCGTAGCCGTGCCCGTTGGCGAGCGCGATGGCCTGGTCGAAGTCGTCGAAGGTGGCGACCGGGACGATCGGTCCGAAGGTCTCGTGCTGGTAGAGGGCGTCGTCGGCGGTCACGCCGTCGACGATCACCGGGTGTTCGAAGATGCCGCGCTCGGGGTCGCCGACGAAGCCGTCGCGGGGGTTGTCGGCGGTGATGCGCCCGAGGCCCGACGAACCGGCGGTGCGGTGGTGCGGCTGGATCTGGTCGAGCCAGCGCTCGAACCCGTCGGCGAACTTCTGCGAGATCATCGGCCCGTAGAGCACCGGCTGGAACGGGTCGCCGACCGCGACGCCCTCGACGGCGGCGGTGAACCGGCGCAGGAACTCGTCGTGGACGGAGGCGTGCACGATCGCGACGCCGAGCGAGGTGCACCGCTGCCCGGCGGTGCCGAACCCGGAGAACAGCGCCCCTTCGACGGCGAGGTCGAGGTTCGCGTCGGGCAGAACGACCAGCGGGTTCTTGCCGCCGAGCTCGAGCGTGGGGGTGACGAGGTGGCGGCCGCACATGGCGGCGATCTCGCGGCCGACCGGGGACGAGCCGGTGAAGCCGACCTTGTGCAGGTGGCCCGCCTCGAGCGCGAGCTCGAGGCCCTTGGCGGTCTGCTCGCCGTCGGCGACCACGAGCTGGACCACCCCGGCGGGGATGCCGGCCGCCTCGATGCAGCGCACGAAGGCGTCGGCGATGGCCGGGGCGTACTCGGCCGGCTTCCACACCACGGTGTTGCCGGCGAGCAGGGCGGGCACCAGGTACCAGGACGGCACCGCGATCGGGAAGTTGCCGGCCGTGATGACGGCCATCGTGCCGACCGGCTCGCGGAAGGTGAACAGCTGCTTGTCGGGCATTTCGCTCGGGACGGTCTGTCCGTACAGCCGCCGCCCTTCCGAGGCGAAGAACACGCAGGTGTCGATCACCTCCTGCACCTCGCCGAGCGCCTCGGCGTACGGCTTGCCGATCTCGCGGGTCACCAGGCGCGCGAGCGCCTCCTTGTTGTTGGCCACGATGCGGCCGAGGTCCCCGATGGCGACCCCGCGGATCGGTGCCGGCGTGGCGGCCCATCCGGTCTGGGCGGCCGCGGCCGCCTCGGCGGCACGCAGGAACGTGTCGGCGTCGGCGAGGCGCACGCGACCGACGACGTCGTCGAGGTCGGCGGGGTTGCGCAGGTCGACGGTCGCTCCGCCGTCGACGGCGCGGCCGTCGATGCGGGAGGCGAGGTCCTCGGGGGTGGCCATGTCGGGCACGTCCTTGTCTCGGCGGTGTTCGTCGGGCAGGCGTCGGGAGTCGGCGGCCGTGCTCGGGCCGTCGGCTCGGGTCAGCAGAGGCTGGTGAGCACGCGGTCGAGCGCGCCGACCGCCTGTTCGAGATCGTCCTCGGTGACGGTCAGGGTGGGGCGGAAGCGCAGCGTGCGGGAGCCGCAGCCGAGCAGGAAGACGTGCTCGTCGCGGAACAGCCGGGCGGTGACGGCGTCGCGCGTCGCGGTGTCGGGCAGGTCGAGGGCGCACATCAGGCCGCGGCCACGGACGCCGCTGACCATCGGGTGGCGCTGCTGGAGTCGGAAGAGCCGGCGAGCAGCACCTCGCCGAGCTTGGCGGCGCGCTCGATCAGTCCGTCGCGCTCGATGACGTCGAGCATGATCGTGGCACGCACGAGGTCCACCAGACCGCCACCGAACGTGGAGTTGAGACGCGACGAGGTCGCGAACACGTGGTCGGGAACCTCGTCGAGCCGGCCACCGGCCATGATCCCGCACACGTGCGTCTTCTTGCCGAACGCGACCACGTCGGGGGTCAGCCCGAGTTGCTGGTAGGCCCATGGGGTGCCGGTGAGGCCGACGCCGGTCTGGACCTCGTCGCACACGAACAGGGCGTCGTTGGCGTGGGCGAGCGCCTGCAGCTCCTGCAGGAACCGGGCGGAGAGGTGCCGGTCGCCGCCCTCGCCCTGGATCGGTTCGACCAGCACGCAGGCGATGTCGTGCGGTGCGGCGGCGAAGGCGTCGCGGGCCTGGTGCAGGGCGGCGTCCTCGGCAGCCCGGTTGGCCGCTTCGTTGACCGCGAGCGGGAACGCCAGCGCCCGGCGTGTCGATGCGGGGCCAGGAGGCGTGCCGGTGCGCGCGTCGACCAGGGTCGATCCCCGACTGGCGTCGAGGTCGAGCACGAAGTCGTAGCCGTCCACGAGCAGATGACGTCGCAGCGTGTCCTGCACCTGTGCGGGCGTGATCATGGCACGTCCTCCCGTCTCACCCGCGGGGGACGCTAGACCCGACCGCCGCGGGTGTCGGCGGGCACCGGCCCCGTCGACCGATAGGCGCACGCCCCCGGCGGTCCTGCCGGCGCCCGTGGCCATGGGGGCCGTTCCTGCACCGTCCGGTCGGTACAGTTTGCCGTTCCGTCAACGTCCAGGAGCCGTGCGTGCCCCGCCCGAGCATGCGTCCCCGTCTGTTGTCGGCCGCCGCGCGCGTCGTCCGGCGCGCCGGCGCCGGCGCGCTGACCCTCGACGCGGTGGCCGGCGAGGCTGGCTCGAGCAAGGGCGGGGTGCTCTACCACTTCCCCACCAAGGCGGCGCTGGTGACCGGCCTGGTCGACGAGGTCCTCGACGTCTTCGAGGCCGAGGTCGACCGCCGCGCCGCGCAGGACGAGGACCCCGCTGCCTGGGCACGTGCCTACGTCGACGCGACCTTCGACGTCGCGGTGTCGCAGCCGGACCTCGCCGTGGCGCTGCTGGCCGTCAGCGATCGGGACACCGACGTCATGGCCCGGTGCGCCAGGCGGATGGCCGACTGGCACGACCGTCTGCTCGCGTCGGGCCTCTCGGACTCCACGGCCGCGTTGGTCCGCTTCGCCTGCGACGGCTGGTGGACCGTGGGCGCGATCGACGGGGTCGCCCGGCAGGGCTCGGTCGACCACCTGCGCGCACGCCTGCACGCCCTCGTCGACGAGGACGCGCCGCGATGAGCACCCTGCTGGTCTACCTCGGAGTGTTCGTCGCGGCCGCGATCCCCTGGCTCGAGGTCCTGCTGGTCGTCCCGGCCGGGATCGTGGCCGGGTTGCCCACGGTGCCGGTCGTCGTGGTGGCGGCGGCCGGCAACGCCGCGACGCTGCTGCCGCTGGTGTTCGGCGGCGACCGTCTACGGGCGTGGTGGCGTGCCCGCCGCGGCCGGGACGACGCCCGTCCCACCGCTCCCGAGGACGACGGTGGCGGACGCATTGGCCGCGCCCGACAGCTGTTCGAGCGGTACGGGCTCCCGGGGCTGGCGGCGGTCGGTCCGCTGCTGACCGGAGTGCACGTCGCGGCCGTGGTGGCGCTGGCCGCCGGTGCGCGGCGGCGTCCGACCGCCGTCTGGCTCGTGGCCGGCCTGGCCGTCTGGGCCGTCCTGGCCGCCGTCGCCACCGAACTGGGACTCGAGACCCTCGTCGACCGCGAGTCGCTGCCGTCCTTGCCCGGCGTGGGTCAGGCCAACTTCTCGACGATGTGGTCGACGCAGGCCGTGTAGGCCTCGACGTCGGCGGTGTCGACGGCCGGGAACATCCCGACCCGCAGCTGGTTGCGTCCCAGCTTGCGGTAGGCGTCGGTGTCGAGCACCCCGTTGGCCCGCAGCACGGCGTTGACCTGGTCGGCACTGACCGCCTCGTCGAGATCGATCGTGGCGACCACCAGCGAGCGGGCGTCGGGATCGACGACGAACGGCGACGCCCAGTCGCGCGCCTCGGCCCACCCGTAGATGGCCTCGGCCTTGCGCCGCTGTTCGGCGACGACCCCGTCGAGCCCGCCGAAGGTGTCGTTCATCCAGTCGACCTGCTCGGCGGCGAGGAACACGGTCGACACCGACGGGGTGTTGTAGGTCTGGTGCTTGCGGCTGTTGTCCAGCGCCGTGGCGAGGTCGAGGAAGGTCGGCACGTAGCGGTCGCTCTCGGCGATGCCGGCGATGCGCTCGGCGGCGGCGGGCGAGACGATCGCCGCGACGAGGCCACCTTCGGAGGCGAAGCCCTTCTGCAGGCTGAAGTAGTAGACGTCGGTCTGTGACAGGTCGACGGGCAGCCCGCCGGCCCCCGAGGTCGCATCGACGAGCACCAGCGCGTCGTCGACCCGCTGTGGCTGCTGCATCACCCCGGTGGAGGTCTCGTTGTGGGTGAAGGCCTGGACGTCACATCCCTCGGCCGGCGAGGCCGATGGCACGGTCCCGGCATCGGCCTTGACCACGTCCGGTGTCTCGAGCCAGGGTGCCGCCGCGGTCGCCGCGGCGAACTTGCTGCTGAACTCGCCGAAGACGTAGTGGCGGGAGCGTTGCTGCACCAGCCCGAACGCGGCCGCCTCCCAGAAGGCGGTGGCGCCGCCCACGGCGAGCAGGACCTCGTAGCCGTCGGGCAGACCGAACAGACGGGCGAGCCCTTCCTGCAGTCGTCGCACCTGGTCCTTGACGCGCGGTTGGCGGTGCGAGGTGCCCAGCAGCTGGTCACCGACCTCGGCGAGCCGCGCCACGGCCTCGGGCCGCACCTTCGAGGGTCCGCAGCCGAAGCGTCCGTCGGCGGGCAACAGGTCGGCGGGCAGGACGAGATCGGTCATGCAGGGCCTCGACTCGGGAGCGACAAGCGGGAGCACGGCCGGAGCCCGGCCGCGGGGGACGACGACACGTCGCCTCGGCAGTTCGCCGGGAAGCCTATCGGGCGAGCGCCCACCGCCTGCCGGATAGGCTCCGGACGCCCGACGACCACCCCGCGTCGCTGACGAAGGACGACCCGTGTCCCTGGCCCGCCGCATCTCCGAGATGGAAGCCTCCCCGACGCTCGCCGTCGACGCCAGGGCCAAAGCCCTCAAGGCGGCCGGCGAGCCGGTCATCGGCTTCGGTGCCGGGGAACCCGACTTCCCGACGCCGGGCAACATCGTCGAGGCGGCCCAGCGCGCGGCCGCGGACCCGGCCACCCACCGCTACTCCCCCGCCGCCGGGCTCGCCGACCTGCGGCAGGCCATCGCCGAGCGCACCCGCACGGACTCGGGCGTGGAGGTCGATCCTGCCCAGGTCACGGTCACCAACGGCGGCAAGCACGCGCTCTACAACGTGTTCATGGCCCTGGTCGACCCGGGCGACGAGGTCCTGGTCCCGGCGCCCTACTGGGTGAGCTACCCCGAGCAGATCAAGCTCGCCGGCGGCACCCCCGTGGCCGTGCCGACCACGAAGGCGACCGGCTTCCGCGCGAGCGTCGAGCAGCTCGAGGAGCACCGCACCGAGCGGACCAAGGCGCTGGTGTTCGTCTCGCCGTCCAACCCGACCGGCGCGATGTACCCCGCCGACGAGGTCGAGGCCGTCGGCCGCTGGGCCGCCGAGCACGGCATCTGGGTGATCACCGACGAGATCTACCAGCACCTGGTCTACGGCGGTGCGACGTTCGCGTCGCTGCCGGGCCTGGTGCCCGAGGCGCGCGATCGCACGATCCTGGTCAACGGCGTGGCGAAGACCTACGCGATGACCGGTTGGCGTGTGGGCTGGTCGATCGCGCCCGAGGTGATCGCCAAGGGGATCAACAAGCTGCAGAGCCAGGTGACCTCCAACGTGGCCAACGTGGCCCAGCACGCGGCGATCGAGGCCCTGACCGGCCCGCAGGACGCGGTGGCCAGCATGCGCGAGGCGTTCGACCGGCGGCGCCGGCTGGCCGTCGAGCACCTGTCCGCGATCGCGGGCGTCGACGTCGTCGAGCCCGAGGGGGCGTTCTACGTCTTCCCGTCGTTCGAGGCCGTGCTCGGGCGTACGTACGCCGGCCGGCAGGTGACGACCACGTTGGAGCTCGCCGAGGTGCTGCTCGAGCAGGCCAAGGTCGCCGTCGTGCCCGGTGAGGCGTTCGGCGCGCCGGGCTACGCCCGCCTGTCGTACGCGCTCGGGGACGAGGACCTGGTCGAGGGCATCCGCCGCATCGGCGACTTCCTGGCCGGCTGACACCCACGACGACGTCCGATCACGGCGCCGACGGACCTCCGTCGGCACCGCGTTCGTCGCCGGCCACCTCGTCGCCCGCCGCCTCGTCGGTCGTCGCCCCGCCGCCCGCCGACGCTCCGTGCCCCGGCCCGGGATGCTCGTCGGCCTGGCCGACGATGCGGCGCACCAGCGGCCAGGCGAGCAGTCCCGCGAGCCACGCCGTGGCCGTCGGGGTGCCCTGCCGGCGCAGCAGCACGGCCGTGCGCGCGCCCATCCCGACGTACAGCAGCAGCATCAGGACGAGCGCGGCGACCAGCCAGTTGGTGGTCATTCCTTCTCGTAGGGCTCGCCGTCCGCGGCGGGCGCCCGCAGCCGGCCGATCAGGCCGGCGACGACGAAGATCGTGACGATGTAGGGGATCGTCAACAGCAGCGACGACGGCACGCCGGTGTCGAGCAACTGCAGTGCCGAGGCCAGCGCGGTCGCGAACCCGAACAGCAGCGCGGCACCGAACGCCCCGACCGGGCTGTAGCGGCCCACGAGCAGCGCGGCGAGCGCGATGAATCCGCGGCCGCCGGTCATCTCCCGGCTGAACGAACCGACCGAGTCGAGCGTGAACCACGCGCCGCCCATACCGGCGACCACCCCACCGAGCAGGACCGCCTTCCAGCGGGTGGCGAGCACGGGGATGCCGACGGTGTCCGCCGCCCGCGGCTTCTCCCCCACCGCGCGCAGGCGCAGGCCCCAGCGGGTGCGGAACAGCGCGTACTGGAGCCAGCCGACGGCGATGAGCATGCCGAAGGTCAGCGGGGTGGCGACGAACAGCAGCGGACCGAGCACTGGGATCTCGGACAGCACCGGCACCGCCCAGGTCCCGAACCGCGGCGGCCGGTTGAGGCCGGCCGAACCCGCCAGCACCTGGGTGGTCAGGAACGAGGTCAGTCCGGTGGCGAACACGATCAGCACCACGCCGGTGACGATCTGGTCGGCCTTGAAGGTGATCGACAGCCCGGCGAGCATCGCGGCGACCAGCACCCCGGCGGCGATGCCGCCGAGCAACCCGAACCACGAGTTGGTGGTGACACTGCCCACGACCGCGCCGGTGAACGCGGCGGCGAGGAACTGCCCCTCGATGGCGATGTTGATCACGCCGGCGCGTTCGCACAGCACGCCCGCCAGCGCCCCGAACGCGATCGGCGTGGCCGAGAACAGCGTCGAGCGCAGCAGGCCGATCATCGACAACGACTGGTCGGCCGCGGCCCAGGTGAGGAACGCGAACACGAACAGCCCCGTGGCCGCGGCGAGGCCGAGCAGCGCCCGCTCACCGAAGCCGCGGGCCAGTTGGTAGGCGGCGATTCCCAGGACGACCACGCCGAGGACGGTGACGGTCGGGAACACCGACACCAGCAGCGGCGGGACGCCGTCGCGGGTGGCGTCGACGATGAATCGTGCCGTCTGGCCGGTCGACCCGGGCGCGAACACCCCGAGCATGACGGCGGCGAGGAGGACGGAGAAGACACCGAAGCGCTGGTTCCGGCGGCGCAGGACGGCTTCGCTGCGGACGGCGACGGCGCTCACGAGCCCCACCCCTTGGCGATCTGGGTGCCGGTGTCGGCGGTGCGGATGCGGTAGATGGCCCGGACGAGGCCCGGCGCGGCGATGAACACGATGATCAGCGCCTGGATGACGACCACCAGGTCCAGGGAGGTCCCGGTGGTGGCCTGCATGGTCCGGCCTCCGGCGCGCAGCGCCCCGAACAACAGGCCGGCCGCCACCGTCCCGCCGACCCCGCCACGTCCGAGCAGCGCCACGGTGATGCCGTCGAAGCCGAGACCCGCGGAGAACCCGGGCGTGATCCGGTGGTGGATGCCCAGGATCTCGGCCGCGCCACCGGTACCGGCCAGCGCACCACCGAGCGCCATCGCGAGGATCACGACTCGCCCCGGGTTCATCCCGGCGGCGAGCGCGGCATCGGCGTTCTGCCCGACGGCATTGATCTCGAAACCGCGGGTGGAGCGCTCAAGGAACCAGAACATCGCGACCGCGACCAGCAGCGCCACGATCAGGCCGAAGTTGACGCGCTGGGAATCGATGAACGGCAGCCGCGGCAGACGCGCCGACTCCTCGACCGAGCGCGAGATCGGGTCGGTGCGGTCGGGGCGGCGGAACAGCGCGGTCGTGAGCAGGAAGTTGGTGCTCAGGATCGCGATGTTGTTGAGCATGATGGTCGTGATGACCTCGTGGGCCCCGGTGCGGGCCTTGAGGACCCCGGGCAACCATCCGTACAGGAACCCGCCCGCGAGCCCGGCCAGCACCGCCAGCGGCAGGTGCACCAGCAGCGGCAGCCCGCTGAGCGTGAACCCGACCAGCGCCGCCGTGAGGCCACCGGCGATGAGCTGGCCCTCGGCCCCGATGTTGAACAGTCCGGCCCGCAACGGGATCGCGACGGCCAGGCCGGTCAGGATCAACGGGGTGGCCGCGACCAGGGTCTCCGAGAGCTGGCCGACGCCGCCGACCGAGCCGGTGATCAGGGCGCCGTAGGCCCCTCCGACCGCATTCCAGGCAGCGGCGAAGGTGTCGCCGGGCCGGGCGGTGAAGTACCCCAGCGCCTCCCGGGTGGCCTCGTCGGAGGCGAGGATCACGAAGGCGCCGACCACCAACGCGCTGAAGATCGCCAGCAGCGTGGTGAGCACGCTCGCCCCGGTCACCGCCTTGGCGAGCCGTTGGGCGAGCGAGGCGTCGAGGGTGGCCGAGGTCGTCGCGGAGTCGCGCGCCGCGGCCGCCTCGAGCTCGGCGCGCTGATCGTCCGTCTCGGTGGTCTCTCGACTGCCGGCGGGCACGCGCGAGCGATCGTCGGAGTCGCTCACGTCAGGCTCCCTTCTGCAGGGCTTCGTCGGGAGACGCCCCCGCCATCATCAGACCGACGGCGTCCTTCGAGATCGGGGTCTCGAACGGACCGAGCAGTCGCCCCCGGAACATGATCGCGACGCGGTCGGCCAGTGCCAGCACCTCGTCGAGCTCGGAGGAGACGACCACGACCGCCGCACCCTCGTCGCGCTTGGTGACCAGCCGGGCGTGGATGTGCTCGATGGAGCCGACGTCCACCCCGCGGGTGGGCTGCGCCACGACGAGCAGGTCGATCTCGCGCTGGAACTCGCGGGCGACCACGACCTTCTGCTGGTTGCCGCCCGAGAGCGACCCGGCACTGGTGTGGATCGAGGGGGTGCGCACGTCGAAGTCCTCGACCTGCCGGCGCGCGTGCTCCTCGATGACCCCGAAGTCGAGCGCGCCCCGGCGCGCGAAGGGGGCGACGTCCCACAGGTCGAGCACGAGGTTCTCGGCGATGGAGAACCCGGCGACGAGCCCCTCGCGGTTGCGGTCCTCCGGGACGTGTCCGACCCCCGCGCGCAACACCTCCTTGCGCGTGAGCCCCGCCATCGAGCGCCCACCGAGACGGATGTCGCCCTCGAAGCCGGGCTCCAGCCCGGTGATGGCCCGCACGAGTGGGGTCTGGCCGTTGCCCTCCACGCCGGCGACGGCGAGGATCTCGCCGCGGCGGACGGTGAGACTGACGTCGTCCACGACCGGCGCGTCGAGCAGGTCGCGAACCACGAGATGCTCGACCTCCAGCACCGGCTCGCCCGGGGCGGCGGGAGCGCGTGACACGGTGAGGTCGACCGGGCGGCCGACCATCAGGTCGGCGAGCTCCTGCTCGGAGGACGTGCGCGGGTCGGCGGTGCCGACGATGCGTCCCCGGCGCAGGACACTGACCCGGTCGACCAGGGCCCGGTGCTCCCGAAGCTTGTGGGAGATGAAGATCGCCGAGCGACCGTCCGCGACGAACCGGCGCACCGCGTCGAACAGGTCGTCGGCCTCCTGCGGCGTGAGCACGGCGGTGGGCTCGTCGAGGATCAGCAGCCGAGCGTCGCGGTAGAGGGCCTTGAGGATCTCGACCCGCTGCTGGAGACCGACCGGCAGGCTGCCGACCACGGCGTCGGGATCGACCGGCAGGCCGCTGGACTCGGCGAGTTCGCGCACGGCGCGACTGGCGGCGCCGCGGTCGAGGCGCCCGAGCCCGCTGGTGCGTTCGACGCCGAGGGTGATGTTCTCGGCCACGGTGAACACCGGCACCAGCATGAAGTGCTGGTGGACCATGCCGATCCCGGCGGCGATGGCGTCGCCGGGTCCGTCGAAGCGCACGGGCTCGCCTTCGACGAGGATCTCGCCCTCGTCGGCCGAGTACAGCCCGTAGAGGATGTTCATCAAGGTGGACTTGCCGGCGCCGTTCTCACCGAGCAGTCCGTGCACTTCACCCGGCTCGACCGTCAGGTCGACCGAGTCGTTGGCCACCACGCCGGGAAACCGCTTGGTGATACCACGCAGCTCGAGACGCACGTCGCTGGTCCCCTTCCTCGGGTGGTCCACCGCCACGACTCGGGCGGCAGCGGACGGGGAGGGTGCCACATCGGCCCCTCCCCGTCCGACGGTGCTGGCGAGACTACGGGGTGGTCTCGAGCTCACCGTCGATGATCTGCTGGCGCAGCTGGTCGAGCTCGTCGTGCAGCCCGTCCGGCACCTGGTCCTCGTAGTCGTGGAACGGTGCCAGCGCGACGCCGTCGTTCTCGAGCGTGCCGACGTACTCGCCACCCTCGAACTCGTCGTT
Source organism: Egicoccus halophilus (assembly GCF_004300825.1). Lineage (NCBI taxonomy): Bacteria > Bacillati > Actinomycetota > Nitriliruptoria > Egicoccales > Egicoccaceae > Egicoccus > Egicoccus halophilus. The sequence continues at coordinate 2,248,079 of NZ_CP036250.1, read as the reverse complement.
GAGCGCCGCCTCGATGGCGTCGAACACGGCCACGTCCATCTGCTTCATGACGGAGGTGAACATGATGTCGCCGAAGTCGGTCGACTCGTAGCCGTCGGTGTCGACCCAGATCAGCAGGCCCTCACCGCGGTCCTGGATGGCGGCGGCGGAACCGCCACCGACCGGGCCCGCCACCGGCATGATGATGTCGGCACCGTTGTCCATCAGCGTCTCGGTGACGCTGCGACCGAGGTCCAGCGACGTGAAGTCGTTGGTGAACTGGCCGTCGGAACCGTCCCAGCCCAGCACCTGGACGTCCTCGCCGTTCTCCTCGTTGAAGTGGTCGACACCCGCGAGGAACCCGTCCATGAAGATCGTCACGGTCGGGATGTTGAGGCCACCGTAGGTGCCGACGATGCCCGACTCGGTCTGCGCCGCGGCGGCGTAGCCGGCCAGGAACGCGGCCTCGGAGGTGTTGAAGGTCAGGCCCAGCACGTTCTCGACGCCGTCGGGGTTGCCGACGTCGACGATGGCGAACCGCTGGTCCGGGTTGCCCTCGGCCGCCTCCATCGTGACCTCCTCGAGGAGGAAGCCGACGGGGATGATGATGCTGCAGTCCTGCTGGATGAAGGCCTGCATGTTGGGCTGGAAGTCGGTCTCCGACTGCGACTCGAGGTAGTCGACCTGGACCCCGAGCTCCTCCTCGGCCCGCAGCAGACCGTTGTACGCGGTCTCGTTGAACGAACCGTCGTCGACGCCGCCCTGGTCGGTGATCATGCAGGCGCGGAAGTCGCCGGCGTCCGCCGTCTCGTCGGCGGTGTCGGTGTCGGTGTCGGTGTCCGTGTCACCGTCGGCCGCCGGCTCGTCGTCACCCTCGGTGGCGTCGGGCTGGTCGGTGGCCTCGGGGGTCTCTTCGGGGGCCTCGCCGCAGGCCGTGAGCACGAGTGCCCCGGCGACGGCAGCCGCGAGCGCGCGGCGGGTGGTCTTCCTCATGAAGCTTCTGTCCTTCCCAGCCGACGCGGGAGCGCACCGGCGTCCGGGGATGTGGCGAGCAGCGGCCTGGGGTGTCCCTGCGCGTCCCGGTGGACCGGGGCGAACGCGCACCAGCGGTCAGTGGCCGCTGGTGCAGCAGCGTACTACCCGCCTCGTAGCATTCGCGTCACCTCGGGTTCACCGGTCTCCGGTCGTGCCACCCCCGCACACGTCGGTCCGGCGTGCCGTCCCCACGTACGTCCGAACTCACACGAAGTAGCGGATCCGCCCCTCGGACGCCTCGACCACGGCCTGCGCGGCCTCGTGCAGCCGTCCGTGCAGCGCTCGGAACGCCTGGACCTCGGCGTCCTCCTCGCCGCCGTCGGCGCCGGCTCCCTCGTCCTCGCCCGCCGGTCCCCCGCTCTCGACCAGCGCCTCGAAGGCGGCGTCCCAGTCGGCCAGTCGCGCCCGCCGTTCGAGGTGCAGCGCCGGCGCGTGCAACAGGGCGCGGTCGAGGTCCTGCACGATGCTGACCACCACGTCGGTGCTGGTGCGCACACCCGGCTGCGCGAGCAGCCGCAGCGCCTGCAGCTTGCGCATCGCGAGGGCGGCCACCAGCACCGGGTCGGCGAGCTCCGCGACGGCCGAGTCGACGTCCTCCAGCGACAGGGTCACCCGCTCCGGGACGTCGAACCACACCCGCAACGTGTCGAAGAGCTCCTCGGTCACGCCGTGCAGCGCGAGCAGTGCGTCCGGCTTCGGCAGCGGCTCCATCAGCAGGTCCCTCGGCAGGCGTCGGCGGGCGGTCGCGGGCGGTCGCGGGCGGTTGCGGGCGGTTGCGGGCGCTCAGCCTAGGGAGCCGGCAGGGCCGCCGGACAGTCGACGCGCCCCTGCGCCCGTCCGGCGTCGACGGACGCCGTGGTGCCCGGGACGGTGTCGGGAGACGCCATCGCGTCGCGGTCGACGCACACGACGGTGCCGGCGCGGGCGCGCGCGTCGTTGCCCGGTGTGGTGAAGCGCTCGGTCGTCACGAGCACGGTCGCGCTGTCGGCCGAGAGCAGGCGCAGCAGGCGCGGGCGCAGGTTCCGATCGAAGGCCTCCGCGTCCGCCGCGCGAAGGTCGAGGCGGGCCTGCGCCTGCGGGTCCGCGGCACCGGCCGCCCGCAGCGCGGTGTAGCCGTCGTGGAGGCGCCGCTGACCGCGCAGCAGTTGCTCGATCCCGGTCTCGGCGAGTCCGCGCACCTCGTCGGCGCCGATGGCGACCCCGTCGGCGTCGTCGGCGTCCAGCGGCCGGGCGAGGTCGTGCTGCTCCCAGCGCACCAGCGGTGCCAGTCCCCCACGCAGGTCGAGCCAACCGCGGGCCACCTCGCCGACGGCGTCGGCGACCGGTGTCCCGCCCGCATCCGCGGCGACGAACAGCCGGCGGAGTTCCCCCTCGACGGCGTCCAGCTGTCGGGCGGTGTCGACCACCTCGCCTTCGAGCCGGCCCCAGGTCCGCTCGACGTCGAGCACGACGCCGGAGGGCGCGGAATCGGTCGGCAGCGACGCGTCGAGTGCGGCCAGGGCGGCCAGCAGCGCCGCGTCGCTCCCGGCCTCCGCCTGCACCGGGCCCTCGAACGCGGCCGGGGACGGGTCCGCAGCGGGCGACCCGTGCCCGCCCAGGACGCCGACGACCAGCAGGACCGCGAGCAGGGGACCGACGACCGCCGCGAGGACCTTCACCGACGACTCCTGACGACGAACGGCCGGACCCGCAGCGCGCGGGCCCGGCCGGTCCATCGGCAGGCGCGAGCGCTTCTTCAGCGCTCCTCGGTGCCGTCGGTGCCGTCGGGTGCCGTTGGTGCCTCAGTAGCGGTAGGTGTCGTCCTTGTAGGGCCCGGACACCTCGACCCCGAGGTACTCGGCCTGTTCGGGCGAGAGCGTCGTCAGCCGGGCACCGATCTTGTCCAGGTGCAGGCGGGCGACCTCCTCGTCGAGGTGCTTGGGAAGCACGTACACCTCGTTGGCGTAGTCGTCGTGGTGCTGCCACAGCTGGATCTGGGCCAGCACCTGGTTGGTGAACGAGGTCGACATCACGAACGAGCTGTGGCCGGTCGCGTTGCCCAGGTTCATCAGCCGGCCCTCGGAGAGCAACAGGACGCTGTTGCCGTTGGGCAGGTGCACGAGGTCGACCTGCGGCTTGATGTTGGTCCACTCGTACTCGCGCAGCGCCGCCGTCTCGATCTCGGTGTCGAAGTGGCCGATGTTGCAGACGATCGCGTGGTCCTTCATCTGCAGGACGTGGTCACGGGTGACGATCGACATGTTGCCGGTGGCGGTGACGACGAGGTCGGCCTGGCCGACGACGTCCTCCATGCGCACGACCCGGTAGCCCTCCATCGCGGCCTGCAGGGCGTTGATGGGGTCGATCTCGGTCACGAACACGGTGGCGCCGAGCGCGTCGAGGGCCTGCACGCAGCCCTTGCCGACGTCGCCGTAGCCGGCGACGACCGCGACCTTGCCGGCGATCATCACGTCGGTGCCGCGCTTGAGCCCGTCGATCAGCGACTCGCGGCACCCGTAGAGGTTGTCGAACTTCGACTTGGTGACCGAGTCGTTGACGTTGAGCGCCGGCATCTGGAGCTGGCCGAGCTTCTGCAGGCGGCGCAGCGCCTTGATGCCGGTGGTGGTCTCCTCCGAGACCCCCACGACGTCCGCGAGCAGCTCCGGCCGCTGTTCGTGGACGTAGGCGGTCAGGTCACCGCCGTCGTCGAGCAGCAGCGTCGGGCCCGAGCCGTCGGGCCACTGCAGCGACTGCTCGATGCACCACCAGTACTCCTCCTCGGTCTCGCCCTTCCAGGCGAACACCGGCGTGCCGGCCTCGGCCACGGCGGCGGCGGCCTCGTCCTGGGTGGAGAAGATGTTGCACGACGACCAGCGCACGTCGGCACCCAGGGCCTGCAGTGTCTCGATGAGGACGGCCGTCTGGACGGTCATGTGCAGGCACCCGGCGATGCGTGCACCGGCCAGCGGCTGCTCGTCGGCGTAGCGCTCGCGCAGGGCCATCAGCCCGGGCATCTCGTACTCGGCCAGGCCGATCTCCTTGCGGCCCCACTCGGCGAGCGCCAGGTCGCGGACCTCGAAGTCCCGATCGGGGTAACGACGCTCGATCTGGGTGTCGGCCGGTGCCGGCGGCGTCGGCTGTGACTCGGAACCGGGCGGGATGGTCTGCGTGTCGGACACGTTGGTACTCCTGCGGGGACGGGCAACCGGTCGGGGCGGGCCTGCGAGCCGGCGTGGTGCACGGGCCGGCCGGCGTCTCGGCGCGCTGCAGGCGGTCGCGGGAACGCGACATGGGAGGGCCGGACTCGACCGCCTCGGGGCGGCGAGTGTGCCCGACGGCCCCGGTCGCCCGCCACCGACGCCCGCAGTCGGTCAGCCGTCTGGGCACGCCCCGGCGACCACCGCCCCGAACCGAAGTGTCAGGCCCCGAGCAGACGGGACACCGGCAGCTCGCCGCAGCGCAGCCGGACGTCGCGGCGTCCGGCGCGGTCGAGTTCGGTCAGGAAGGCGTTGCGCGGTACGTCGCGGGCACCGAGGCTGGCGAGGTGGGCCGTGGTGAGCTGCACGTCGAGCAGGCTGCCGCCGGCCGTGGCCAGGCGCCGCGCCAGGTCGAGCAGGGCGACCTTGGACGCATCGGTCTCCCGGTGGAACATCGACTCACCGGTGAACACGCCCCCGACCTGCACCCCGTAGATCCCCCCGACGAGCCGCCCGTCGGACCACACCTCGAGACTGTGCGCCCAACCGAGATCGTGCAGCCGCCCGTAGGCCCGCGCCATCGTGCCGGTGATCCACGTGCCGGCCTCACCGCGGTCCTGACCGCAGGCGGCGACCACGGCACCGAACGCGGCGTCGACCGTGGTCGTCCAGCCGCAGGTACGCAGTCGCCGACGCAGGGAGCGGCTGACGTGGAACCCGTCGACGGGGAGCACGCCCCGTGGATCGGGCGAGAACCACGGCAACGGCACCCCGGGGTGCGGCCAGGGGAAGATGCCCCGCCGGTAGGCGTCGACCAGCGTGCCCGGGGCGAGGTCGGCACCGACCCCGACGACCCCGTCCTCGTCGGCCTCGTGCGGATCCGGCAGGACCCAGGACGAGGGCGGGACCGGCTGCGGGGCACGGGCCAGCCCCGGCTCCCCCGACGCGGTCGGCCGCCGACCGAGCCAGCGGCGTTCGGTCGCCCGCTCGCCGCGCTGCGCTCCTGCCATCCGCCCGCCACCCCGACGTCGTTCCCCGTGGCGACCACGCTATCAGCGGCGGGAATGGGCCGCCGTGGCCGGACGGTGCGGACGGGGCGCGGCGGCCGACTACCGTTCGGGCCTCGCGAGGAGGTCGGTCGGCGTGCGACTGCATCTGGTGGACGGCACCTACGAACTGTTCCGGGCCCACTTCTCCAAGCGTCCCGACCGTACGGACCGCGACGGCCGGGACGTCAAGGCGACGGTGGGGCTGTGCAACGCGTTGCTGCAGTTGCTCGAGGACGACGACGAACAGGTCACCTCCCTCGCGGTCGCGTTCGACAACCCGATCGAGAGCTGGCGCAACGAACGATTCCCGGCCTACAAGGATGGCACGGGGGTCGACGCGTCCCTGCTGGCACAGTTCGACGGTGCGGAGGCCGCGGTCGAGGCGCTCGGCATCACGGTGTGGTCGATGCGGGAGTACGAGGCCGACGACGCGCTGGGCACCGCGGCGTTGCGGTTCGCCGACGAGGTCGACCAGGTCCGCATCCTCACCCCGGACAAGGACCTCGGGCAGGTGGTCCGTGGCGAGCGGATCGTGCAGGTCGACCGGCTGCGCGACAAGTACTACGACGCCGACGGCGTGCGCGAACGGCTCGGTGTGGCGCCGGCGTCCGTTCCGGACCTGCTCGCGCTGGTGGGCGACACCGCCGACGGCATCCCCGGTATCCCCGGGTTCGGCAAGGTCGGTGCGGCCGCCGTGCTCGGGCGCTACGGCCATCTGGAGGACATTCCTTCCGACGGTGGGGACTGGGACGTGCCGGTGCGGGGAGCGGCCCGACTGGCCGCCACGCTCGCCGACCGTCGCGACGACGCCCTGCTCTACCGGGAACTGGCCACGCTGGTCACCGACGTGCCGCTGGACTCGTCGCTCGACGAGCTCGTCTGGCGCGGCGCGGACCGTGAGGCGTGGACCACCTGGTGCGACCGGGTCGACTCGGGGTCGCTGCGCGAGCGCCCCGACGTGTGGTCCGCGTGAGCGAGCCGTCCGGCGACGCGTCCGGCAACGACCTGCGCCGCAGTTCGGCGCTGGTCGGGGCCGGCATCCTGCTCTCCCGGGTCGCCGGCCTGGTCCGCGAGTCGGCGACGGCGGCGTTCCTGGGCACCGGCATCGGCGCCGAGGCGTTGCGCGCGGCGCTGCGGATCCCCAACCTGATGCAGAACCTGCTCGGCGAGGGCGTGCTGTCGGCCTCCTTCATCCCGGCCTATTCCAAGCTGCTGGCCGAGGGGCGCCGCGAGGACGCCGGCCGCCTCGCCGGTGCGATCGCCGGCCTGCTCCTGCTGGTCACGAGCGTGCTGGTCGTCGTCGGCGTGGTGTTCGCCGGACCGATCACCCGGGTGATCACCCCCGGCTGGCCCGAGGGCAGCGCCCGCTTCGAGCTGACCGTCACGCTGGTGCGGATCCTGACGCCCGGTGTCGGCCTGCTGGTGCTCTCCGCCTGGTGCCTGGGCGTGCTCAACTCGCACCGTCGGTTCTTCCTGTCCTACGTCGCCCCGGTGGCCTGGAACGCCGCGATCATCGTGCTGCTCGTCAGCGTGGGCCTGTCCACCTCGGAGCAGTTCACCGTGGCGCAGGCGTTCGCCTGGGGCGCCGTGCTCGGCTCGGCGCTGCAGTTCGGCGTCCAGTTGCCCGGCGTGCTGCGCCTGACCCGCGGCCTGCGGCTGTCCACCTCGCTGGCCGTTCCCGGCGTGCGGGCGGTCGTGTCCCGCTTCGGCCAGGTCGTCGCCGGCCGCGGTGGGGTGCAGTTGGCCGCCTACGTCGACGTCGTGGTGGCCTCGCTGCTCGCCGGCGGGGCGCTCGCCGCGCTGGGCTACGCGCAGGTCCTCTACCTGCTGCCGATCAGCCTGTTCGGGATGGCCATCGCCGCTGCCGAACTTCCCACGCTCTCGACGCTCGACCACGAGGACCGCCGGCGGGTGGTGGAACGCATCGACACGGGCCTGGGGCGGGTGGCGTTCTTCGTCGTGCCGAGCACGGTCGCCTTCGTGCTCGTGGGTGACCTGGTGGTCGCCACCGTCTACCAGCGCGGCAACTTCTCCGAGGACGCCTCGGTCCAGGTCGGGGCGATCCTGGCCGTGTACGGCCTGGGTCTGCTCGCCTCCACCAGTTCACGGCTGCTGCAGTCGTCGCTGTACGGCGTCGGGGACACGCGCACCCCGGCGATCTACGCCGTACTGCGGGTGGTGGTCTCCCTGCTGGTCGGCATCGCCGTGATGTTCCCGCTCGATGCCGTGCAGGCGACCAGCCAGGGCATCAGCGTGGTCGGGGACGTCGCCTGGCAGGTCGCGCCCGAAGCCCTGCGTGCCGCCGACGCCCCCAACGCGCTGCGGTTGGGCGGTGCCGGGCTGGCGTTCGGCGCCGCCGTCGGCGCCTGGTTCGAATGGCTGCTGCTGCGTACGCGCGTGCGGATCGTGTTCGGACCGACCCGTCTCGGCGGCCCGCACGCCAGGCGCATCGTCCTCGCCGCTCTCGCCGCCGCGGTCGCCGCGCTCGCCGCCCGGGCGCTGGTGGAGACCATCGACCTCCACGCGACCATCGAAGGGCTGCTGGCGCTCGGACTGGTCGGCAGCGTGTACGTCCTGGTGGCGCGCGCGGTCGGTGTTCCCGAGGCCAGGGAGCTGACCGGACGGCTCGAGCGCCTCGTCGACCGACGGGCGAAATAGCGTCGACCGACGGGCGAAATAGCGTCGACCGACGGGCGAAATGGCGTCGACCGACGGGCAAGGTGGCGTCGACCGACGGGCGCGGTAGCGTCCGGGCACCGACGAAGGACTGGCTGTGGCATCCGTGTGGGACCTGTACCTCGACGCCGACGACGCCGCGCTGCTGTTCGCGGCCATCGTCACGCTCGAGCGGCACCGCTGGGTCCGTGAGCCGCTCCCCCTCGATGATGCGGTCGCGCTCCGCGAGCGGTTCAACACCATCGCCAGGATCGCGGGTGAGGACGCGCTGTACTGGTCGCAGGAGGCCGACGACCGGCGGGAAGCGGCCGAGGTGGACGGAGGACGCTGGGGCACCGCACAGTTGGCGCAGGTGATGAGCGAGACCGCTGCCGACCTCGCGGCCGGGTCGCGCAAGGTCGAGGTCGCGGTGCAGGCGGCGGCCGAGGAACTCTCGGCCCGCATGGCCGGCCGGTACTGACCCCTCCCCCGGGCCCACGGGTCCGTGGACCGGTTCGTGCGGTCACTCCGGGGCGTCGTCGTCGTGCGACACCGACGCGGGATCCAGGATCGCGAGCAGCTGTTCCTGCAACCACGCGAGGTGGTCCATCACCGCCAGACGGTGCACCACCGGGTCGTCGGGATCCAGGCCGTCGCGGGCCAGGTCCTCGATACCGACCCGGGCGCCGATGGCGAGCCGCAGGTCGTTGAGCACGCCGAGCACCAGGGTGGCGTCCTCGAAGGTGAGGCGCACCCGGAGCCTTCCGCGCTGCTGCACGCCACCCTCGAGCAACGCGGTGAGCTCCTCGAGGCCGCGAAGACGCCCGGTGAGCAGCTCGTCGTGCAGCAGCCGGCGCAGTTCCCGGTCGGCCTCGCCGTCGCCGCTCACGGCGGTGGGGAACAGCCGTCGCACGATCGGGTCGTCGACGTCGTGGCCGACCAGGGCCTCGCGCAACCCGTCACGCAGGGAGTGCAGCAGGTCGACCTCGACCGGTTCGAGGTCCATGCGGATGGCGTCGCCCTGACGGCGGAAGGCCCGGCTCACGAGGAGCGCTGCATGGTCGCCTGCAGCCCGTAGCCGTGCAGCTGCTGGACGTAGAGTTCGGCCTGCTCGCGCGGTTCGGAGGCCACCAGGGCCTTGCCCTGTCGGTGCACCTCGAGCATCAGCTTGCGTGCGACGTCCTCCGAGAAGCCGAACACCCGGCGGAAGACGAAGACCACGTAGGACATGAGATTGACCGGATCGTCCCAGACGATGACGTCCCAGGGACGGTCGGGGTCGACGACGTCCTGGACCTCGGTGACGCGTTCCTCGACCGGAGCCGACGAAGGACCGGCGAGCCGCATCCGTACACCTCCCGGAATCGGTACGCGCTGACTGGCGCCACCCTACCCCGCACCTCGGACACCACCGGTTCCGGCTTCCGCCGGGCGGGCTACCGTCGCCGGACGCAACGACGACCGCCGTCGAAGCCGACGACCGTCGTTCGCGCAGCGCGTGCGGGTGACCAGCGCCTCCGTCAGTCCGAGTCAGCGCCTCCGGCGACGCGCCATCCGACGCTGCCGCTCGCGCTCCTCGAGCTCCTCCCACGACGGCGGCTGCGCCATCGTGCGACCCACGGGGTTGTCGGCCGGTGCCTGCTTGGTGACGGTCACGCCGGTCGCGGTGCGACGGCCGCCCTCGCCCTCGCCGACCTCGAACTCGACCTCGTCACCGGAGCGCAGCGTGGCGCCACCGTCGACCTGGTCGCCGGCGACGTAGAACTCGTCGCCGTCGCTGGTGGTGAGAAAGCCGAAGTTGCGGTCGGCGTTGAAGACCTTGACGCGTCCGGTGGGCATGGGCAGGGCTACCTCGGTGGGAGTGGCAAGTCGAGAGGGTTCGTTCGGGGATCCTCGGCCGTGTTGGCCGGATGCGGACCGCACCGTGAACCGGCGGCACGTCGACGCACCGCGAGGAAGCAAGCGTAGCGGCTCGACGGCCGCACGTGCGACTGCCGGTGTCAGGACACCGGACCGGCCGGTTCAGCCGTGGGCGGCGGCCCAGGCCCGACCGGCGTCCTCGACCTCCTCGAAGGCGCCGCCCGCCAGCGCCTGCAGCGGTGTGCGCCCCTCGAGTCGCTTCTGTGGCTGGGCGAACCAGCGCGCCGCCGCGGTCTCGTCGACCCAGCCCTGCAGCACCCGCAGCACGTCGAGCGCCACCTCCACCGGCGCGCGGTCACCGGGAGGCGCGGCGTCGTGCAGGCCGTCCACGGCCTCGTCGCCGAGCAGGGCCCGGAGCTCCAGTTCGTCGTCGAGTGGGTCGTCGCGGTACACGGCCTACCTCTCAGCGTCCCCGGCGCAGCCGCTCGTGCTGCACCTCGCAGTCGTCCACGAACGCCTCGGCGGCCTCGATGCGGTCGGGCAGCCGCGCCTGTTCGTCGCGCAGCACGGCGGCTCGGGTCCCCACGGCGTCGAGCAACGGCTGATCGGTGTGACGCAGGGCGCGTCGCAGCCGCGGGTCGACGGGATCGGCCAGTGCCTCGCCCTCACTGACGAACCGGCGCAACCGCCCGGCCTCGTCGCGCAGGTACTCCTCGTAGCGTCGCAACGCATCGAGGTCCTCGCGTGCCCGCAGCAGGGTGAAGTAGGCGGCCTCGGTCTCGTCGCGGGGCACGTCAGGCCTGCGCCTCGGCACGTGCCTTGAGCCCGCGCAGTCCCTGGTCGAGGATCTGCTTCGCCGCCCGCTTCTTGAGGAATCCCGGCAGTGGGAGGTCGACGTCCGCCTCCAGCGAGTACCGCACGGACGTGCCGCCATCGGTCTCGCTGAGGTCGTAGGCGCCGTCGAGCTGGGAGATCGTCTCACCCTCCACGAGGGTCCAGCGCACGTCGTAGTCGTCGTAGGAGTAGCGCAGGACATAGGTGACCTCGGCCACCCGGGCATCGACGCGGAACCGGGCGGTCTCCGGGTAGCCGTCGTCGTCGGTGGTCAGCAGCTCGACCTCGAGCATGCCCTCCGCCCACTCGGGATAGGCCTCGAGATCCGTGATCGTGTTCCAGACGGTGTCCATCGACGCAGCGATGGTGGTCTCGTCGCTGACGCGCTCGCCCATGATCGGTGACCCTTCCACCAGCAGACGTCCGCGCCGCGGGCCGACGCAGGAGGGCTGCCGAGCCTAGCGGTGGGCCGGCGGACGGTCGTCGGTGGCCAACTCGTCCGCGATGCGGGCCACGCCCGCCTCCAACTCACGCAGCGTACGGACCTCGCGCTCGAGCCGACGCCGCAGCCGCTGCGCCTCCTCCACGGCGGGACCGAGCAGCTCGTCGGGGGCGCCGCCCTCCCACGCCGGGCACAGCGCCCGGAAGTCACACCAGTCGCACAGCCGGTTGGGCGTGGGCTCGTAGCGTTCCTCGCGCACGGCGGCCGCGGTGGCCAGGACGACGTCCCGGGCCGCCTCGAGGTCGAGGTCCTCGAGCGGCACGGTGATCATCACGCCGGGCACCACGAAGTCGAGCGACACCGTCGCCGGCAGCACCCCGAAGAGGTGCCGGCACGCCAGCGCGTAGATGGCCAGCTGCAGTGACCCGGCGACGCGTTCGCGGTTCTTGACCTTGCGGTTGGTCTTGTAGTCGACGACGTGGAAGCGGCCGTCGTCGTCCACGTCGACGCGGTCGATCGAGCCGACCACGGTCGCCTCGAACCCGATCGGCAGCTCGAACCAGGCCTCGGTCGCCGCGGGCAACCGGTAGCTCGGCGCGACCCGCCGGTGGAAACGGCGCAGCACGTCCTGCGCGTGGCGGTAGAACGCGAGCTGCTCCTGCCGTGGGAGCGCCGCGAAGCCGCTGCTGTCCCAGCGTGCGTAGAGGAACCCGAGCAGGTCCTCCTCGCTGGGGCACGCCGGCAGTTTGCGGTCGTAGAAGTCCTCGAGCGCGGCGTGGATGGACGTGCCGAACGACAGGTGCGGCCCCGGCTTGCCGGGCAACTTGTCGACGTAGGCGTAGCGGAACCGTCGCGGACAGTTGTCGTAGGCATCCACACGACTGAACGACAGCCGTACGCGTCCCTCGCCGTCGATCAGCGGCGGCGAAGCCGGCTCGAGCTCACCGAAGGTTCCCGGCGGCGCTCCGTCCACGTCGAGCAGGCGCAACGCCCCGTCCGGCCCCTCGGCCGGTGGCGTCGCGTCCTCGATCAGCGTCGTCGTGTTCGCATCCGTCATCGTGCCCCGAGGGTAACGCCCACCCCCGACGTCCCCCGAACATTCCCCACAGGGGGCCGGGTCAACGGGCCGTGGTGCGGTGGGTGGCGACGATCGCCAGCACCTCGTCGTGCAGGTGACCGTTGCTGCTGAGGGCGTCGCCGCCAGCGGCGGTGCGTTCGCCGGCCAGCGAGGTGAAGCGTCCGCCGGCGGCCTCGACCAGCGCCTTGACCGCGACGAGGTCCCACAGGTTGACCTCGGCCTCGATCGCCACGTCGGTACTGCCCGAGGCGACCAGGCAGTGCTGCCAGAAGTCGCCGTAGCCGCGCTGTCGGGCCGTGCGCCCGGCGAGGTCGGCCACCAACTCGCCGTGACCGCGCTCGGCGAAGTACGCCAGCCCGCCGAAGGCCACCTCGGCCTCGGCCAGACGCGCGACGTCGCTGACGTGCACGGGCGTGCCGTTGTGGTCGGCGCCCTCCCCCACCACGCCGGCCCAGCGTGAGCCGAGCGCCGGAGCGCTGACGACGCCCAGGACCTCCTCCGCGTCGATCCGCAACCCGATCAGGGTGGCGAAGACCGGGTTGCCCTTGACGAAGTTGGTCGTCCCGTCGATGGGGTCGAGCACCCAGGTCGGCGCGCCCGGCGGTCCGTCCAGCCCGTCCTCCTCCCCCAGCACGGCGTGGTCGGGGAAGTGGGCGCGGATCGCCGCCCGCAGGCGGCGCTCGACGTCGAGATCGACCGCGGTGACCCAGGTGCCGTCGGCCTTCTCCTCGGCGTCCTGGCGTCCGCCGAACGCCGCCCGGGTCCGGGCATCGGCGAGGTCGGCGAGCTCGTGGGCGAAGGCGAGCTCGTCGTCCAGGCGACTCACCAGTCGAAGGACATGTCGTCGAAACGCAGGATGATGTCGTTGGGCTGCACGGTGAGGGTGACCTCCTCGCGCGGCACCCACAGTGGGATGCACGGTCCCTGGCCGGCGTGCCCCATCAGGCAGATCTGCAGCTGGCCCTCGGCATCGAGGCCGATGATCTGCCGCGCGTAGCTGAGCAGCTCGTGGAACTCGGCCCCGCCGGCACGCCGCTTCTGGAACGCCGTCGCCCAGCGCGACTCGGAGCGCCCGTAGTTGGCGATGACCTGCCCCGGGACGAGCTTGGTGATGCCGTTGAGCGAGCGCACGGTCGCCAGCGGCTTGTCCGCCTTGGGGGTCTTGCCGACACGGACGGCGGCGTCGGGCTGCGCCAGACGGCCGGGAAGGTCCTCGAGCTCGAAGTTGCCCGCCGCCTGGGCGGCCTTCTGCCGCTCGACGGGGACCTGAACCTCGATCTTGGTGGCCACCTTGCAGTTCCCTTCTCGGGGCACGGGGAGTGACGGCCCAGCGTAGCTGCCGGCGCCCCGCCGCACGGGCGACGCCGGGGACGCCGGGTCATCCGTCGGCGAGGCGGCGGTCGAGGCCGAGGATCCAGTGCAGGCCGGGGTGGTAGGTCAGGTCGTGGTCGTCGTCGTAGAGCACCAGCGTCACCGGCCCCGAGGCGCGGGAGAACCGCGGTGGCGGGTCCTGCTCGCCGAACAGGGGGTCCACCTCCAGTTCGCCGTCGAGCTCGTCGGGCAGGGTCAGCTCACGCAGCGAGGCGACGACCTCCTCCCCGAGACGGTCCTGCGGGGCGGCGAGCTGGTCGAAGGCGCGGGCACCGTGGTCGGGTGGAACGAGGTCGTCGTCGGTGCCATGGGCGAGGTAGACCGGGACGCCGGCTTCGCGGGCGGCATCGAGGTGGGCGGCCGGGCTGCGGTGGCGGCACTCGTCCGCGGCCGCCTCGTCGGTGGACGGGTCCCCACCGCACGAGGCCTCCAGCCAGTCGGCGTACGGCTCGTCGGGGAACTGCTCGGCGGTGTAGGCGTGCCAGTCGACCAGGTCGTGGTTCGGCGCCCAGCCGACGGCACCCGCGAGGCGGTCGGGATGACGACCGGCGAGCAGCAGCGCCATCATGCCTCCACCGGAGAACCCGATCGCATAGACCCGGTCCGGATCGGCTCCCCCCTCCTCGACGGCGAAGTCGACCGCGTCGACGACGTCCTGTACGGCGAGGTCCGACCCGGTCGCCTCCGGACGGTCGTTGGCTCCGCGGAAGTTCGGGTGCACCATCGCCCACCCCTGCTCCTCGGCGAAGCGGGCGTACGGGATCCCGAGGTGTTGCAGATAGGGGGTGCTCCAGGTGTGCAACCCGACCAGCAACGGGGCGTCCGGCCCGGAAGGCGGGAGCCACAGCACCGGTTGCTCGTGGCCGTCGAGCGTCGAGGTGACGGTCACGTCCTCGATCGCGGGCACCTCGTCCTGCCAGCGTTCGAGGCCCCGGTCGTCGAAGTCGGGGACGAAGTCACTGGCGTCGGTGATGCCCTGGAGACGGGGCGCGTCCTGCGCAGCCTGCGCGATGGCGTAGGCATCGACCTCGTCGCCGTCGGGCGTCGCCTCGGGGCCCTCGCCCTCGGCGGGGGGGTCGTCGGCGGCGGGATCGTCGTCCGCCGGCTCGTCCCCGTCGGTCGTCGGATCGTCCGCCGGCAACCCGTCGGCGTCGCACCCCACGAGCAGCAACGTCGCGGCGAGTCCCATGGCCACCGGCCGGCCGATGCGGTGTCGCCGTCGTCCTGGACGCTGCACGAGGTCCCCGTTCCGGTGGTCGTTCCACGGGTACGGCAGCCGGAACGACGCCGCAAGCCGGCCACCTTGGTCACTCGACCATCCGTGTCGCCGCTCGGCGGGGCACCGGCGCGGACGGGGTGCCGGCCGGGGGCAAGCCGCACCGCTACGGGGGCGTGGGCGTGCGCGTGGCACCCTCGCGCAGGACCGTCGTGGGGGCCGGTCGGTCCTGCCGGCCCCCACGTGCGGTCGTGCGCGCGTAGCCCCGACGGGATTCGAACCCGCGTCACCACCTTGAAAGGGTGGGATCCTAGGCCGCTGGACGACGGGGCCCCGGTGCGCGCGGCGGGAGGCTACCGCGTCGACGGCGCGGACGGTGACGCCGCGTCCGGGTCCTGGCGTACGACCGACGCCGGGTGCGCTCGGCGCGGCCTCGACCCGAGAGGCGCGGCCAGGCCCCAGGCCGGCACGCGCCAGGCGGCCTCGGCCACCACCCGGCGCGAGAGCTTGCTCGCGCCCTCGCGCCGCTCGACGAAGGTGATGGGCACCTCGTGCAGCACGAAGCCGGCCCGCCAGGCGCGCAGCGCGGTCTCGACCTGGAACGCGTACCCGTCGGAGGTCAGCCCGTCGATCGCGATCGTGCGGAGCACCGCCGCCCGGAACGCCCGGAATCCGCTGGTCGCGTCGCGGACCGGCAGCCGGGTCAGGGCGCGCACGTAGCGGTTGCCTGCCGTGGAGAGCGCCACCCGAGCCGCGGCCCACTGCCGCACGTCCCCACCGCTGACGTAGCGGGAACCGATCACGAGGTCGGCGCGGTCGAGCCCGGCCAGCAGCCGCGGCACGTCCGCCGGGTCGTGGGAGAGGTCGGCGTCCATCTCGACCAGGGCGACGTACCCCCGGTCGAGGCCCCAGCGCAGGCCGGCCCGGTAGGCCGGACCGAGCCCCCCCTTGGCCGGCCGGTGCAGCACCGAGACCCCGGGATCGGCGCCCGCCAGCGCATCGGCCACCTGACCGGTGCCGTCGGGACTCGCGTCGTCCACCACCAGCACGTCGGGCGGCGAGGGCAGGGCGCGCAGCGCCGTGACCAGTTCTTCGACGGTGCCGCGCTCGTCGTAGGTGGGCACGACGACCAGCGCCCTCATCCGTCGACCTCGACCGACTCACGGACGTCGGGCCGTCGGCGCAACCGCGACCACAGCGGAAACCCGAGCAGTCCGAGGACACCGACGCGCGTGATCCAGCCGACCACGTCACCGACGAGGAGGTAGGGCGTCGTGCCGGTCACGAGCGGCACCTGTCGACGGATGGTGGCCTGCGTGAACAGGTCGGTGACCTGTTCGACACCACCGTGCGGGTCGACGAACGCCGACGCGCCCGAGAGCGCGGCGTGCACGACCCACCGTCCCGTCTCGACCGCCCGCAGCCGGCTCTGGGCCAGGTGCTGGTCGGGCTGGGCACTCTCCCCGTAGGAGGCGTCGGTCGTGGCGGTCACGATCAGCTGCGCCGGCTCGTCCCCGGCGAGCACGTTGGTGCGGTTGATGTCCTGGAACAGGGTCTCGAAGCAGATCAGGACCGCGACCGGGACGTCGTCGACGGTGACGACGTGCGGCTCGGGGTGGGGCAGGATGTCGCGCGGGATCTGGCGAAGCGGCGGGAACCACTCGAGATACGTGCGCATCGGGATGTACTCGCCGAAGGGCACCACCCGACGTTTGTCGTAACGACCGACCGCCCGTGCGTCGGTGTCGACGAGCAGCTGCGTGCGCCAGAACCCGGTCCGTGGGTCCGGACCGTCGATGTTCATCCCGGCCAGCAGGTGGCGCGAGCTCGACGCGGCCTCCTCGAGCAGCGGCAGGAAGTGCGCGCCGCGGTCGCTGAACGGATCGGTGTCGATGCTCGCCTCGGGCCACACCGTCAGGTCCGGTGGCGGGCCTCCTGCGGTCGCGGCCACGGTCTGGTCACGCAACTGGCTCGTGATCCGGAACGAGGCGTCGGTGACGTCCTCCTCCCAGTGGCGGATGTCGTTGCCCTGGACGGCCAGCACGTCGAGACTCCCCGAGGAGGCGGGTGGCTCGATCGTGACCAGCACCGACAGCAACAGCGCGCCCAGCAGCACGGCCACCGGCGCACGTGCCGGGGTCACCGCGTACTCCACCGGGCCTTCCTCCCGCGCGCGCAGACCCGCGAGCGTGGTGCGTGCCACGGCGTACCCGGCGGCCCCGACGAGCACGACGAAGAAGGTGATGCCCCGGCCCCCGGTGATCCTGGCGACCGGCAGGAGCCAGGAGCCCTCGACGTGGGCATAGGCGATCGCTCCCCACTCGAAGCCGTTGAGCGGCCAGATCGCCCGCCATGCGTCGACGCCCGTCCAGGCCACGGCCACGATCAGCGGCAGCCACCGCGAGCGCAGCCACGGTCGCACGGCGAGGGCGAGCAGACCGAAGAAGCCCGCCTGGACGGCGCTCAGCAGTGCCCAGCCGACGAAGCCGGCGGGTAGCACCAGCCAGGACAGCATCGGCAGGAACGTCGCGAGGCCCATCAGCAGGCCGAGGCGGAAGGCACGGGGCCGTCGCTCGCGGTCCGCCGCGTCGGCCGCGTCGACGTCGATGGCGGCGAGCAGCAGGACGGGCGCCAGGAAGCTCGTCCACCACCACCCCAGTGGTGGATGGGCGGCCACCACGGCGAGCCCCGAGGCGGCGGCGAGCACCGGGGCGGTCGCCGCGCCCAGCGGCGTCAGGCGCAGTCGCGACAGAGCATGCGCTCCGGATCGGCGAGTTGGGTCTCGAGCTTGGCCATGTAGCACGAGCGGCAGACGAACTCTCCCTCGCGCACCCCGTCGATCTCGTCGCCCTCGTCGTCGTCGCCGGCGACGGCACTGACGATCTCGTCCTCGTCGTCGTCGAAGGCGACGGTGGCCGGCAACGACGCGGGCTCCTCCTCGTCCTCGTCGCTCTCCTCGGTGGGACCCGGAACGGTCAGGTCCTCACCGGCCGCCTCGAGCGACTCGTCGCCGAGGTCGTCGGCGTCGGTGGTGGCCTCCTCGTCGGCGTCCTCGTCGTCGAACTCGTCCGCGAGGCCGTTGCCGTCCTCGTCGTCGAACTCGTCGGCGTCGGTCCCGACCTCGTCGAGGAGGTCGTCGTCACCGGATGGGCCGTTGCGAGCTGCCACGGACGTGCTCCTGCGCGGGTCTGGCCGCCGGCAGGAGACGCCGACGGGCGCGCTTCGTACCAGAGCGCCGGAAGGGACGCAAGACGGCCTCGGGGTGGCAGGAGCGTACGCCGGGGGGTCGCTCCGGTCGTGCCGGAGGACCCCCCGGACGTGCAGGTGGCGCCGCCGTTGGGGCCGTGACGCGATCGGTACGGCTGACCGTCGCCACGTTGTCTACTGAGCAGTCGTCCACCGCGGCATGCCGCACGCCCCTCGAGGTTTCCGTGCCGACGGGCTGCGCAGTCGCCTGCGCTCCCCCACCGACCGGCCGCCCCCTCCGCAGGGAGTGCGTCACACCGCCGTGTGCCGGCAACCAACCAGCGTGTCGGGGTCGCGTCAAGCCCTCGGCGGTGCCCGCCGGAAGCGTTGCGCACGTCGCGCGACCAACGGCATCCGCGCGCACGCCCGCTACCGGTTGGGCGCGTCCGGGAGCGGTGCGTCGCCGTGCGCGACGCGCCCCTGCACCAGCGTCAGCACGCACGCGGTGTCCCGGGGGTCGTCGGCCCGGTAGGGGTCGCCGGCGAACACCGCCAGGTCGGCGCGCATGCCCGCCCGTACGACGCCGACCCAGCGCTCCTGCCGCGCGGCGAGCCGGCCGCCCAACGTCGACATGGACACGGCCTCGAGGCGGGTCACGGCGTGCTGCGGCCGGTGCCGGTGCTCGGCCGCCCGGACGGTCCCCCACGGGTCCATGGGCGTGACGTTGCTGTCCGATCCGAAGGCGAGGTCCACCCCCCGGTCGGCGAGGGCCCGGTACGGGTTCGACCAGGCGGCCCGCTCCTCGCCGAGGCGGGCGCGGTACATCCCGGCCGGGCCGCCCCAGCGCTGTTCGAACATCGGCTGCGCCGAGACGATCAACCCGAGCTCGGCCACGTCGTCGAGCAGTTCGGGAGGGATCACCTCGGCATGTTCGAGCCGGTGACGAAGACGACGGATCGCGTCCAGATCGCTCGCGTCGGTGCGCTGGGCGACCTTGCGCCAGCACCGCACGACCTGGTGCAGGGCGGCGTCCCCGATCGCGTGCACGCCGGCCTGGAGCCCGGCGCGGGTGGCCTCCTCGAAGAAGTCCGCGAGCGTGTCGTCGTCGAGCTCGAGGTGTCCGGCGGTCTCGGGACGGTCGGCGTACGGGGCGCACAGCGCGGCCGTGTGCGACCCGAGCGAGCCGTCGAGGAACAGATCACCGCCGACGTGGTGCAGTTCCCGCGACACGGACACCTCGACGTCGAGGCTGCCCCAGTAGGGCACGATCTCGATCGGCCACTCGCCGTCGACCCAGGCGTCGAAGTCGTCGAGCCCCATGATGTCGGGACCACCCATCTCGTGCACCGAGGCGATGCCCAGCGCGGCGGCGTGCCGGACGGCGGCGCTGCGGGCCGACTGGAGCTCCGGAGCCGACATCGCCCCGACGCTCCAGCGGCGCACGATGGAGTTGGCCTCGCGGCGCAGCAGCCCCGTCGGCTCGCCCGCCGCGTCCCGCTCGACCCCCTCGGCGCGGGCCAGTGGCGCCGAGGCCAGGGTGCGGCGGTCCACCAGGCAGGCATGACCGTCCACCCGGGAGAGGAACACGGCGGCGCCACCGGACACGGCGGCCAACTCGTCGGGACCGGGGAGGGCGTCGGGATAGGCGTGCGGGTCGAACCCGTGTCCCCACAGCACCCGGCCGGTGTGCTGGCTGGCGTAGCTGGCGACCGCGTGGCGCACCTCGGCGCCCGAGCGCGCGGTGGCCAGGTCGAGCCCGGTCAGTCCCATCCCGGTCGGCGTGAGATGGGCGTGCGCGTCGACGAAGGCCGGGCCGATGACGCAACCCGTGAGGTCGAGCCGGTGCTCGTGCGGAGGTGCCTGCGAGAGGTCGTCGCCCACCCACACGACCCGGCTGCCGCGTACGACCATCGCCCGCGCCTCGGAACGGGCACGTCCGAGGGTCACGATGCGGTCCGCCACCAACAGCGTCCCGCGGCGCGGCGGCACGGACGTCCGTCCCACCCCGGTGACGGTTGCGGCGTTCACGGTGCTCCTGTGACCACGGTCGACGCGACGGCGCGAGCCGCCGGGCGCCAGGGTAGGCATCCGGGACCCGGGACCGACCACGGCGAACGGCTCCTCACGACCGGGTCGCCCCCCCGACCACCAGCAGGAGCAGACCGGCCATCACGAACAGCCCGAGCGACCACGCCGGTCGGCGGAGGGACACGGGCCGGCCGCGGGCCTCGTCGACGAGACTGCACGCGGCGAGGTGCACGGCGGCGACCACGCACCCGACGACCAGCCCGAGCAACACGGCGACCAGGCCGCTCGCCCCGGGAGCACCGAGCGCGGCGAGCACGCCCGCGCCCAGTGCGCCCAGCAGCGCACCTGCGGCCACCAGACGGAGCGCGGCCCGCAGGCGCCGTCGGTCGTGCGCGCGGGCGGCGTCGGCCGCCGCCGCGTCGCCGGCAGGTCGCGACGCGGCGCGGCGACGGGCATCACCGGCACCGGGGTCGGACGTGGTCACGGCGCGGACGGGATGCTGGTCACCCGCGCGACCCGGTGAGCTGACGCCCGATGACCAGCCGCTGGATCTGGTTGGTGCCCTCGACGATCTGGAGCACCTTCGCCTCGCGCATGTAGCGCTCGACCGGGAAGTCGGTCGTGTAGCCGTAGCCGCCGAACACCTGCACCGCGTCGGTGGTGGTCTGCATCGCGGCGTCGGTGGCGAACAGCTTGCTCATCGCCGCGGTCCGGGTCACGTCGAAACCATGATCGCGGCGGTCGGCGGCCGACTGCCACAACGTCCGCGACGCCTCGGTCCGGGTCGCCATGTCGGCGAGCAGGAAACTGACCCCCTGGAACTCGGCGATCGGGCGCCCGAACTGCTCGCGCTCGCGGGCGTAGCCGAGCGCCGCGTCGAGCGCGGCCTGCGCGAGCCCGGTGGCGCACGCGGCGATCCCGAGCCGGCCACCGTCGAGCGAGGCCATGGCGATACGGAAGCCGGTCCCCTCCTCGTCCCCGATCAGGCGGTCGACGGGCACCGGGGCGTCCTCGAACACCAACTGGGCCGTGGGCGAGGCCCACATCCCCATCTTCTGTTCGGGCGCGGCGACGGTCAGCCCCGGCTGGTCGGCATCGACGACGAACGCGGAGATCCCGCGCGCACCCGCCTCACCGGTCCGCGCCATGACCAGGTAGCGGTCGGCGATCCCGCCGTGGGTGACCCACGCCTTGACGCCGTCGAGGCGATAGACCTCACCGTCGCGTCTGGCGACGGTGGTCATCGCCGCCGCGTCGGAGCCGGATCCCGGCTCGGAGAGCGAGTAGGCCCCCAGCGCGCGGCCCGCGACCAGGGCAGGAACCAGCTGCTCCCGCTGGGGCGCCGTGGCGTGAGCGTCGATGCCCCACGTCGCCAGCGTGTGCACCGACAGCCCCAGGCCCACCGCGAGGTGCCCGCGGGCGAGCTCCTCGACCACCATCAGGTAGGTCGCGAACGGGATCTGCGAGCCGCCGACGTCCTCGCCGAACGGCAGGCCGGTGAGGTCCATCGCGGCGAGCTGGTCGAAGACCGGTCGGGGGAAGGCGTGCTCGCGCTCCCAACGGTCGGCCTGGGGAGCGACCGTCTCGCGACGGAACCCCTCGACGAGTTCGAGCAGCGCCTGCTGCTCCTCGGGAAGGCGGTGGATCATGTCGGGTCCTGTGCGGGCACGGGCCGGGCACCGGCCGGGGTCAGGGACATCAGTACGCGGCGGGGGACGTAGCCGAGCGCTTCGAGGAACCGCTGCCCGGCGTCGTTGTCCGCCGCGACCGAGATCTCGACGACGGGGACCCGGGTCTGCCCCGCCCACTGCTGGATGGTCACCAGCAGCGCCTCCCCGACACCGCGGCGGCGGGCGTCGGCCCGGGCGAAGATGGGGCCGATGGTGCAGCCGGTGGGTCGCAGCGTCCCGGCCGCATAACCCAGCGGACGGTCGTCGTCGGGGTCGACGGCGAGCCAGAAGATGCCGCCCTGCGGCAGCGGGGGGTTTCCCGGCGTGCCGTACAGCGACTCCTGCTCCGCCCGGTACTCGGCCGCGAGCGGTCGGATCTCCTCGATCCGTGCGCGGCGGACCTGCACGCCCGATGGCGTCGGTGTCATCTCCCTTGCCCTCCCCTGCGACGCGTCCCGGCGGTGCTCAGCAGACCACGAACCGTCGCGGCTGGTGGTTGACCCGCTCCACGCCGTCCTCGGTCACCACCACGATGTCCTCGATGCGGGCGCCGTAGCGTCCGGGAACGTAGATGCCCGGCTCGATGGAGAAGGCCATGCCGGCCTCGATCGTCTGGTGGTTGCCGCCAACGATCCAGGGCTCCTCGTGTTCCTCCACGCCGATCCCGTGACCCGTGCGGTGGATGAAGTACTCCCCGTAGCCGGCCTCGCGGATGACCGCCCGGGCGGCCTCGTCGATGGACGCGGCCGGGACCCCGGGCCGCACGGCGCGGACGGCGGCCTCCTGGGCCTCCTCGAGCACCGCGTGCAGTTCGGCGTAGCCGTCGGGCGCCTCGCCGAGCACGTAGTCGCGGGTCACGTCGGAGCAGTAGCCGTTGCGGGTCCCGCCGATGTCGACCACCACGGCGTCGCCCGCCTGCAGGACCCTTTCACCGGTCTCGTGGTGCGGGGACGCGCCGTTGGGACCGGACGCGACGATGACGAAGTTCACCTCGTCGTGGTCGACGAGGATGCGTTCGGCGATGTCGCGTCCGACCTCGGCCTCCGTGCGGCCGGGCCGCAGCAGCGAGGGCACGGCCGCGTGGACGGTGTCGATGGCGGTCCCGACCTCGTGCAGGGCCCGGATCTCGTCGGGACTCTTGCGCAGGCGTAGCTCGCGCATCACGGTCGAACCGGCCACCCACTCGGCGCCAGGCAGTGCCGACTGCAGCTGCAGCGTGAACGAGGTCCACAGCCGGTCCTGCAACGCCAGACGGCCGTCCTGCGCACCTCGACGCCGCAACAGGTCGCGGACGAGATCGATCGGGTCGTCGGTCTCCGACCACGGGCGCAGCGGGGCCAGACGGTGCGCGCCCGACTCCTCGGCACGGGCCGCCTCGAGTTCCGGCACGACCAGCGCCGGCTCGCCCTCGGCAGGCACCACCAGCAACGTGAGCCGCTCCAGTGGCAGCGCGTGGTAGCCGACCAGGTAGCGCAGGTCCGCGCTGGGCCCGACCAGCAGCGCGTCGACTCCCGCGTCGCGCATCGCCGTTCGTGCCCGTTCCAACCGTTGCGTCGTCACCACGTCTCCTCGTCCGGCGACCGAGTCTAGGAGCCGTGGGCGGCCGCAGGCCCACCGGCGTGCGAGGACCTCACAGCTTCAGGTCGATCACCCGGTGCAGCAGGTCGAAGCTGGCCGGGGTACGCCCGAGCACCTCGCCGTCGGCCTCCACCAGCAGCGGCCGGGACGCCGCCACCTCGACGCGCGCCGACTGCCACTCCCGGACGTCGCTGCGCGACAGGTGGTCGCCCTTGCGCAGCTGCGGGGCGGCGCGCAGGACGTCGAACGGGGTGGCACCCCACGACTGCACGTTGAACCTGTCGTCGTAGGGCAGTGCCCGCGGGGCGACCTGCAGTCCGCGGCCGAAGAACTGCCCGTTGGCGACCACCACGTTGCACAGCGGCTCGGTGCGGGTGCCCTGGTCGACGGTCACCGTGGTCTCGACGTGCCGGAAACGGGCGATGGCGCCGACGATCGCGGCGCCGTAACGCGCCCGGCCGAGGCGGCGGGGCAGCCGGTTGGCCAGGGCGATGACGTCGCCGCCGTAGCCGGCCTCGGCGATGTTGGCGAACAGCACCGTGCGGGGGCGGCCGTCGAGGCCGGTCAGCCGCACGCGCCCGAGATCGATCGGCAGGGTCTGCTCACCGAGCAGATGGTCGGCGAGCACCTCCGGGGCCCGGTCCAGTCCGAAGGTGCGGGCGAAGTCACACCCGGTCCCCCCGGCGACGACGCCGAGGACGGGTCGCCGACCGCGCACCTCGCCGGTCTCCGCGTCGACGAGCCCGTTGACGACCTCCTGCACGGTGCCGTCGCCGCCCACGGCGACGACGAATCGCCGTCCGTCCTGCACCGCCTGTCGAGCGAGGCGGGTCGCGTCACCCGGACCCCCGGTGGTGACCACGTCGAAGTCGAGGCCCCGCGTCCGCAGCGCCGCGGTCAGTCGCGGCAGCACCGCGTCGCGACCGGCGCCGGCCCCCGGGTTGGCGACGAGCAGGGGCGGACCGAGAGGGGACGACACGAGGCGGCTGACTCCTGGAGCGGCGGATCCGGAGGATAATCGCTTCGTCGGCGTCCTCAGGCCTCCACGATGCCCCGTCGCAACGCGTCGACCGCCTCGGCGGCCGTCCCGGACAACGGCTGGCCGCCGACGCTGCGCAGCTGACCGACGAGGTCGGCGACCTGCTTGACGTTGCGCACGAAGTCGCCGCCGGTGAGCTGCAGCGAGCCGAGTGCCTCGTCGAGGTCGTCCCCCGACGCCCAGCGATAGGCGGCAGCGACGAACCCGGCGTCGAGGTCGCGCAGCGGCCGCACCCCGGCGTCGCGTTCGTGACGGCGCAGCTCCTCGGCCAGCTCCTGCAGTTCGTCGACCGTGTCGTACAGCGCCAACGTCGGCAGCTCGGGACGCTCCGTCGGCTCACCACCACGCGGCTCGTAGAGGAACAGCGCCGCGATGCCGGCCAGCTCCGCCGGGTCGAGCTCGTCGAGCACACCTCGCCGCACGGCCTCGGCGACGAGCAGGTCCACCTCGCTGTAGATGCCGGCCAGCCGCAGCCCTTCGTCGGTGGGTCGGATGCCCGCGTCGTCCTCGACCAGGTAGCCCAGGTGCGTCAGCACCCGCAGGATCCGGTGCAGCTGGCGGACCAACGACCCGGTGGCCCGCTCGATGGAACGGCGCAAGCCGGCGGCCTGGTCCTGCAGGTCGTCGGCGCGGTACTGCCAGCGCTCGTGCTCGGCCCGGTCGGGGCAGGCGTGGCAGGCATGGGCCCGGACCTGCGCACGCAGCTCGCGGACCTCCTCCGAGGGGCCGGCGTCGACCGCACCGCGGGTCGCCGGCGGTACGGCATCGTCCAGCGTGGGCGGTTCGAGACCACGTAGCAGCATCGCGATGTCGCGCCGGTAGTCCTTCTGTCGCGGGTTGCCCTTGCGGGGCAGGCGGATGCGCTCGACCGGGACCGGTGGCGCGTCCAACTCCCGCGGACCCACCTTGCTCAGCGCCCGGTCGTCGCTGACGACCTGGAGCAGCGGCGTCCCCTTCTTGGTGAACTGCACGCCGACGACCGCGACCAGCCCACGGCGGCCGGTCCAGGGCAGGTGCAGCACGTCGCCGGGTTGCAGCGCCGCGATGCCGGCACGGACCTGGTCCTCGGCGTCCCGCCGCCGCTCCTTCGCCTCGCGCTTCTCGAGCCGGCTGAGCGACCGGCGCAGGTGCCAGTAGTCGTCCCAGTCCCCCAGCTCGCACCGCAGGTGGCCGGCGTATCCCGCGAGCGCCTCCTCGAGCTCGGTGAGACGCTCGGCGCTGCGCAGCACGGACTCGTCCGCCTCGAACTGGGCGAACGAGGCACCGAGCAGGGCCTCGGCCTGGACCAGGTCGTGTCGGCGCAGCAGGTTCACGGCCATGTTGTACGACGGCGCGAACGAGCTGCGCAGCGGGTAGGTCCGCGTCCCCACCAGACCGGCCACGGTCGGGAAGTCCAGGTCGCGCTGGTAGAGCACGACCGCGTGGCCGACCGAGTCGATGCCGCGCCGACCGGCACGTCCGGTCAACTGCGTGTACTCGCCCGGCGTCAGCAGGACGTGCGACTCACCGTTCCACTTCTCGAGGCGCTCGATGACCACCGTGCGCGCCGGCATGTTGATGCCCAGCGCCAGGGTCTCGGTCGCGACCACGACCTTGAGCAGTCCGCGCTGGAACAGGACCTCGACCGCCTCCTTGAAGGCCGGGACCATGCCGGCGTGGTGGGCGGCGATCCCGTCGAGCAGGCCGGCACGCCAGCGGTCGAAACCCAGCACCCGCAGGTCGGCGTCGGGCAGGTCCCCGAGCATCGTGTCCACGGTCGCGGCGATCTCGTCGCGCTCGGCGCGGTCGGTGAGCCGGACGCCGGCCTGCAGCAGCTGGGCGACGGCGTCCTCACAGCCCTGTCGGGAGAACACGAACACGATCGCCGGCAGCCAGCCTCGGTGGGCGAGCTCCTCGATCACGTGGGGACGCGACGGCCAGCGCAGCTTGACGTCGGGGCCCATCCGCCGGCCCTTGTTGCTCACGCGGTTGCGGGTGCGCGCCCGGCGTTCGAGCATCACGACGTCGGGATTGGGCACCCCGGCCAGCGCCTGGGCGGCCCGCTCGCGGTGCTCGCGGCTCGCCCCGCCCTTGCGGCCGGCACGAAAGGTGTCGTAGACCTTGTCGTTGACGAAGTAGTGATGACGCAGCGGCACCGGACGGTGCTCCTCGATCACCACCTCACCGTGGTCGCGCACGCGGTCGAGCCACCGACCGAACTCCTCGGCGTTGCTGACGGTGGCGGACAGGGCCGCGAGCTGCACCGAGGCGGGCAGCTGGACGATGACCTCCTCCCACACCGCTCCGCGGGAGCGGTCGGCGAGGTAGTGGACCTCGTCGAGCACGACGTGGCGCAGTTCGCGCAGCGTCGGCGAGGCCTCGTAGATCATGTTGCGCAGGACCTCGGTGGTCATCACCACGACCGGGGCCTCGCCGTTGACCGACCGGTCGCCGGTGAGCAGTCCCACACGGTCCTCGCCGTAGCGCTCGACCAGGTCGCGGAACTTCTGGTTCGACAGCGCCTTGATCGGTGTGGTGTAGAAGCACTTGCCGCCGGCGTGCAGCGCCTCGTGACAGGCGAACTCCCCCACCACCGTCTTGCCCGCCCCGGTGGGGGCGGCGACGAGCACGCTGCGTCCGCGCAGCAGTGCGGCGATGGCACGCAGCTGGAACGCGTCCGGCGCGAACCCCAGCTCCCGGACGAAGGTGGCCACGACCGGGTCGTCGAGGACCGCCCGGTACGGCTCGTCGTGCTCGAGGGCGTCGGCCACGGCTCCCTCTCTGGTCGCGGGTCGGGTCAGGCGTCGGGTCGAGTCACGGGTCGGGTCGGACGGGTACGGGCACCGGGACGGCGGCCGGCACACCCCGCGGGCCGCGAGGCTAGGGGCTGGGCCGTCGACGGCGGCGCACCAGGCCCCCGGCACTCGACCGTGCCGCCGTCAGTCCCCGCCCTCCAGCGTCGGGAACTCCGGGAGGTCGGGAAGCGTCGTCACCTCGCCGGAGCCACCGTCGAGGTCGTGGATGCCCGCCCGCGCCGACTGCACGATCTGTTCGCCACGGACGCGCAACCGCGCGGTCTCCGTGAGCAACCCCGCCCGACGGTCGGCGTCGTCGACGTCCGCGGCGCGTGCGAGCACCACCACCGCGTCGCGCGAGAGCGTGATGCCGTTGATGAACTGCCGCTGCACCGGACGGCCCTCGGGTGGCACGTCGAGCACGGCGAGGCGATCGAGCACGTTGTCGTAGGCGGCCAGCCAGACATCGTCGGCCGCGAGGACCAGCGACGGGTCCTCGTCGCGTTGCAGGGCCACGAGCGCCTCGCTGACCGACGGCTGGGCGCCGGTGCCCGAGGTCCAGATGCCGTCCGCGTCGAACACCAGCGGCAGGACGCGCTGCTCGAGCGTCGTACGCAGCTGCGGTCCGGGTTCCGGGGCGGTCTCCCGTCCGAGCAGGAACCCCGCGATCAGCGCCAGTGTCGTCAGCACGAGTGCGCGACCCAGGCGGGCCCGACGCGCGCGGTAGAGCGCGCGTCGCAGCCGCATCAGGGTCGAGGTGTCCATCTCCCCCGTGCCCGTCACGCCCGTCGGGCGCGGACCGACGTCGTGCGGGGTCACGCGCGACTCCGGCGGCGACGTGCCCGTTCGATGAGCCGGGCGGCGACGATCGAGAACTCGTAGAACAGGATCATCGGTCCGGCCATCAACAGCAGCGTGACGGCGTCGGTCGTGGGCGTGATGAAGGCCGCGGCCACCAGGATCACCACGTAGGCGTAGGGCCGCCAGGCCCGCAGCTGCGCCGACTGGAGGATGCCGACCAGCGACAGGAACACCAGCACCAGCGGCAGTTCGAACACCAGCCCGAAGGCCACCGAGGTGGTCAGGAAGAACGACAGGTACTCGTTGGCCGACAGCATCGTCTCCACGTCGGGACCGGCGATCCCGAGCAGGATCCGCAGTCCCTGCGGGATGACGAGGTAGGCGAACCCGATGCCGAGCGCGAACATGACCTGACTCAGGATCACGAACGGCAGTGCGTAGCGGCGTTCGGTGCGCGTCAACCCGGGCGTGATGAAGCGCCACAGTTGGTAGAAGATCACCGGGCCGCCGACGAACAGGCCGATGACCACGGCGGTCTTCATCCGCACGGAGAACGGCTCCAGCGGCCGGAGCGCGATCAGGTTGCAGCTGTCCTCGGGCCGGAGGACCGCCAGCGCCTGGCAGTAGGGGTCGACCAGCCCCTGCAGCACCCACGGGAACAGGACGTAGCCGACGATGCTGCCCACGGCGAGCGCCAGCAGGGCGCGGAAGAGCCGGGTCCGCAGCTCGGCGAGGTGCTCGAACAGCGTCATCTCGCCGGGGGTGTCGCCCTCAGCGACGGCGTCAGGACTCCGGGTCACGACGCGGCGCTGGCGGCTGCTCGTCCTCGCGGGCACGCGACTCCGCGTCGGCCTCGTCGGAGGCCTTGCGGAACTCCTTGATGCTCTTGCCGACCGAACCGGCCAGGTCGGGCAGCTTCTTGGCCCCGAACAGCAACAGCACGATGAACAGGATGACGATCAGTTC
Organism: Egicoccus halophilus; assembly: GCF_004300825.1. Taxonomy (NCBI): domain Bacteria; kingdom Bacillati; phylum Actinomycetota; class Nitriliruptoria; order Egicoccales; family Egicoccaceae; genus Egicoccus; species Egicoccus halophilus. Next base: position 2,219,342 of record NZ_CP036250.1, on the reverse strand, counting down.
CCAACCGCCGGGCATGGTCATGGGAGCGTTCCTGGCGTCGAGGCAGCCGTGCGGAGGGCGGATCCCCCGCTCGGGCAGTCTAGCTGCTCCGGTCCCGCCCGACGCGGGAGAACGCGTCACCGACCCGTTCGAGCTCGACCGAGGTCACCTCGGCGTCGCGCTGCAACTGGGCGAGTGCCGGCGCGAGCCGCCGTTCGAGTTCGCGCACGTCACCGGCCATCCGCGCCAGGCGGCGCACGAGCACCACGACGAGGACGACGAGCGCGACGAGGGTGGCGAGCAACACCCCGACGACGACGGCGACCACGGGGACGGGCATGGCGGGACCTGACGACGACGGACGCCCACGAGCGGGCGTCCGGAGTCTAGGCGGTGTCGCCGCGCCGACACCTCAGGTGGCCAGGAGCTGCTCGAACCAGTCGTCGCCCTTCAGCAGGTTCTGCATGTCCAGCAGGTCGTCGTCCGTGAAGGCCGGGGCGTCGATGGTGCCCTCGGGGTGCGGCGGCAGCAGCAGCTCGAGGAGGCGGTCGATGTCCCCGAACTCCTCGATCGGCACGCCGCCCGTGGTGAGCAGCTGCGCGATCCGCTCGTCAGCCGGCTTGGTGACCAGCTCGTCGCAGTCCGGGCACAGGAAGCGGTAGGTGCTCCCCTCCCCGACCAGCCCGTCGTCGGCGCGCACGATGCGCAGCGTTACGTCGGGCGGCCGCAGGTCGACCTCGCCACAACCGGGGCAGTTCGCGCGGATCCTCGTCATGTGCGGCCTCCTTCGTGCGCCAGTGAATCGATTCATCGGCCGCACACGGAGAAGGTTTCAGGTGTTCAACCTGCAAATGCTCCGAAGGTCACCGCCGCGTACTAGTCAGTCTGCGGGCGCGTCGGTCGCGTAGCGGTGCAGCGCACGCGTCGCGAGGTCCCGCACACGTCGTCGGAGCTCCTCGGGGGCGACGACCCGCGCGGCGCCCCCCGCGGTGAGGACCACCCGTGCCAGCCACCCCGGTGCGTCGGTGCGCAGCCGGACACGCACCGTGCCGTCGGGCTGTTCCTCGAGTTCGTCCACCGTCAACGCGTCGATCACCCATCGACCGCCCGGCGCCAGTTCGATCACCACCTCGAGGTCGTCGGGGCCCGGCGCGTAGGCGGGCGGCGGCAGCTGCTCGGGCGCCGGTTGACGACGGGGCTCGTCGGTCGGCTCGAGTTCGGCGACCCGGTCGAGCCGGAAGGTGCGGGGGGCACCGACGTCGGCGTCGTGGCCGCGCAGGTACCAGATGCCGTCGACGACCTGCAGCGCCCACGGATCCACGGTGCGCCACTGCGGGACGTCGTCGGCACGTCCCTGGTAGCGGACGCGGACCTGTCGCTCGGCGGCGATGGCACGTCGCAGCCGGGGCACGAGGGCCGAGGCGCCCGGGTCGACCACGTCGGCGACCGTCTCGGGGATGCCCAGGGCACCACGCACCTTGTCCACCGCCGTCCGCAGCGCCGGCAACTCCTCGGCCAGCGCCTCGGTGACCGCGTCCAGCGTGAGCACGAGGCGCAGTGCCTCGCGCGGCGTGGGCCGCAGCGGTCGTCGCAGCTCGTCGGCCATCTGCACGACCACGCGGTCACCGACCAGGTCCACCTCGAACAGGTCGCCTCCGCCGAGGCCGGGCAGTCCACAGAAGTCGAGATGTCCGAGGTCACGGCGGATGGTCGCCTCGCTGACCCCGAACGCCTCGGCCGTCTCGGCCACCGAGGCCCCCGGCCGCTCGAGCAGCCACGGCACCAGGGTCAGCATCCTCGCCACGTCACCGACGGCCGCCATCGTCAGGCCTCCTGTCCGGCCAGTTCACGAAGGGCCGTCATCACCGCGTCGCGCAACTCCGGGGGCGCGAGCACCTCGACGTCGTCGCCGAGGCCCAGCAGCCAGGAGCGGTCGCGGACCGGATCCAGCCCCCGGAGGCGCAGCACCGGCTGGCCGTCGCGTGTCCGACCGGTGTCCACCCCACCGTGCAACTCGACCGTCCACCTGGCCGCGGGACGCACCGCGACCTCGACGTCGACCCGTGCCACCTCCGGACCCGACACGTGCGCGGCCGGATCGAATCCGTCCGGGACGACGTAGGCCGCCGGGGGGCCGGCATCGCGCGCCCGGCCGACGAACCGGTCGAGGCGGAAGGCGCGCACCGCGTCGCGGTCGTGGTCGCGACCGACGAGGTACCAGGCACCACGGCGCTGCACGACCGCGTACGGGTCGACGGTGCGCCGCGCCGTCTCGCCGCCGGCCGTGCGGTACGGGAAGCTCAGCGGCGTACGCGAGACCACCGCGTCGGCGACGGCGTCGACCGGGTCGGGAGCGAGCGAGACCCGCGTGGTGGGCGAGGTCGCGAGTTCGGCCGGGTCGGGGGCCCGCGCGGCCAGCTTCGCGAGCGCGAGATGGGCACCCTCGGTGCCCGTCAGCTGGACCGCCAGCGACAGGGCCGCGACCTCCTCGGCGGTCAGGTCGACGTCGGCGAGTTCGTACGCGCCCCGGTCGATGACGTAACCGAGGTCGTCGCCGAAGGCGACCTCGCGGGTCTCGACCGGCACCCCCAACCGGCGCAGATCGTCCTTGTCACGCTCGAACATCCGGCGTGACGACTCCGGATCCCCCTGGGTGTAGTACCGGGTGCGGCGACGGATCTCCGCCAGGGTCATCGGCTGTCGCGCCTCGAGGAGCGCGACGGTCAGGTTCACCAGCCGTTCGACCTTCGCCGCCACCTCGACCCTCCGTCCGCCACCACCACGGCCCGGAAGGGTAGTGGCCCCGCGGACGGTCACATGGCCGCGATGAGCTTGTCCACCCGTTCGTCCTCGAACCGGAACGGGTCCTTGCACAGCACGGTGCGCTGGGCCTGGTCGTTGAGCTTGAGGTGGACCCAGTCGACGGTGTAGTCCCGTCGGTTGCGCTTGGCGGCGGTGATGAAGCGTCCACGCAGCGCCGCGCGGGTGGAGGCCGGCGGCGTGGTCGTCGCCTCGTCGATCTCGGCGTCATCGAGCAGCCGCTGCGCGCGTCCCTGCCGCTGGAGCAGGTAGTACAGGCCGCGGTCACGGACCACGTCGTGGTAGGCGAGGTCGAGCAACTGCACCCGTGCATGCGCCAGCGGCAGGTCGTGCTTGGCGCGGTAGGACTCGACGAGTCGGTACTTGGCGACCCAGTCGAGCTGACGGCCGAGCGACATCGGGTCCTCGACGAGCTGCTCGAGGACGTGGCGCCACTCGGTGACCACGCGCTTGGCCTCGTCGTCGGCGTCGTGCGAGGCCTCGACGAAGCGCTCGACCCGCTCGAGGTAGAGCTGCTGGATCTCCAGCGCGGACAGCTCGCGGCCGTTGGCGAGCCGGATGCGCCGCGTGCCGGTGACGTCGTGGCTGATCTCGCGGATGGCCCGGATCGGGTTGTCCAGGGTCAGGTCCCGGATGACCGCCTGTTCCTCGAGCATCCGGAGCACCAGGTCACAGGTGGCCACCTTCAGCCAACTGGTGTACTCGCTCATGTTCGAGTCACCCACGATGACGTGCAGCCGGCGGAACCGCTCCGCGTCGGCGTGGGGCTCGTCGCGGGTGTTGATGATCGGCCGCGAGCGCGTGGTCGCCGAGCTGACGCCCTCCCAGATGTGCTCGGCCCGCTGCGACAGGCTGAACACGGCCCCGCGCGGGGTCTGCAGGACCTTGCCCGCGCCGGCGAACACCTGGCGCGTCACCAGGAACGGGATCAGGGCCTCGGCCAGGCGCTGGAACTCGCCCACCCGCGCCACGAGGTAGTTCTCGTGACAGCCGTAGGAGTTGCCGGCCGAATCCGTGTTGTTCTTGAACAGCGAGATGGTGCCGGAGATGCCCTCCTCGTGCAGCCGCTGCTCGGCGGCGAGCACGAGGTCCTCGACGATGCGCTCGCCGGCCTTGTCGTGCACGACCGCCTGGCGCGGCGAGTCGCACTCCGGGGTGGCGTACTCCGGATGGGATCCGACGTCCAGGTACAGCCGCGCACCGTTCTCCAGGAACACGTTCGAGGAGCGGCCCCAGCTCACCACCCGTCGGAACAGGTAGCGCGCGACCTCGTCAGGACTGAGCCGGCGCTGGCCCTGGAAGGTGCAGGTGACGCCGTACTCGTTCTCGATCCCGAAGATCCGTCGACGCACTGCGGCTCCTGTCGTCCAGCAGCCGCATGGTGCCCCATCGGCGCCACGAGCGCGCGGACCTGGCTCCGGGCGCGCGTCGACGAGAGGGTCGAACGCGGCGACGGGCCCCGGACCCGACTCCGGCCCCCCGGTTCGTCGGTGCCCGGCTCAGCGTTCGACGGCCGCCCGCAGGGCCTCGTCGCGCAGGCGGAAGAACCGTCGCCGCTGGCGGGTGATGTCGAGACCGGAGACCTCGAGGTCGTCGGACTCGATCGGACGCCCGGCGGCGGCGCGCAGCGCGTCGACGCAGGTCCGGATCGCGGCGTCGCGATCCATACCGGGCGTCCACTGCTGCTGCAGCGACTGTTCGATCGGCTCGGTCTCCCCACCGATGACGACGAACCGGTGGTCGTGGGGCACGATCGAGCCGTCGTAGATGATGTGGTAGAGGTCGAGCCCGGCACCTTCACCGTCGGGCTCGTGCCCGACCTCGGCGATCAGCAGCTCGACCTCGTAGGGCTTGGCCTCGCCGCCCATGAAGATCGCGCCGAGCGCCTGCGAGTAGGCGTTGGCCAGGGCCTTGGCGGTGACGTCCTCACGCGCGTACTGGTAGCCCTTGACGTCCGCGAGTCGGATGCCGGCGACACGCATGGACTCGAACTCGTTGTAGCGCCCCACGGCCGCGAAGCCGATCCGGTCGTAGATCTCCGAGGTCTTGTGCAACGACCGTGACGGATTCTCGCTGACGAACACGACCCCGTCGCGGTACTCCGCGGCGACCAGGGCGCGTCCGCGGGCGATGCCCTTGCGGGCGTACTCGGCCCGGTCCTTCATGAACTGTTCGGGGGCGACGTAGAAGGGGGTGGCCACGGGGTGGACCTTCCTGGTGCAGGAGCGGACGCGGGCGCCCGGGGAGCGGGCTCAGCGGTTGCGGCGGCGCTCGACGGTGTCCTCGACGTGGGCGGCGACCTGCTCGTCGGTGAGCTCGCGGTAGCCCTCGGCGTCGATGGAGGCGACGATCGGGTAGATCGACCGGATCAGGTCCGGCCCGCCGGTGGCGCTGTCCTCCTCAGCAGCGTCGAACAGCGCCTCGACCGCTACCGAAGCGGCGGTCCGGAGGTCGGAACCGGCCGTGACCAGGCGCTTGAGCGTGGCGCGCGCAGCCAGGGATCCCGATCCCGTGGCCGCGTGGGAGGTGGCGCGATACCGCCCGCCGACGGGGTCGTACTCGTAGATGCGCCCTTCGCCAGTGCGGGGGTCGACGCCGGCGAACAGGGGCACGACGATCAGGCCCTGCATCGCCATGGGCAGGTGCGCCCGCACCAGCCCGGCCAGCTTGTTCGACTTGCCCTCCAGCGACAGCGGATCGCCCTCGACCTTCTCGTAGTGCTCGAGCTCGGTGGCGAAGATCCGCGCGAGCTCCATCGCCGGTCCGGCCGTCCCGCTGATCCCGACCGCCGACCAGTCGTCGGCCGGGAAGATCTTGCGCATGTCCCCGCGCGAGATCAGGTTGCCGGCGGTCGCACGGCGGTCACCGGCGATCACCACGCCGTCGGCGGCGCGCACGGCGAGCACGGTGGTCCCGTCGACGAGCCGACCGCGCAGCTCCTCGGCCATGGGCCCGCCGGCGAACACCGGCGGCACCGCGTCTGGTGCCTGTCGGCGCAACGTCTCGAAGAAGGAACTGCTGCGTGCGTCGAACGGCGAGGGCAGTCCCGCCAACAGCTCCTCGGCACGGAAGGTCAACGCGGCGCTCCTACGGACGGTTTCCGGCAGCCTAGGGCGCCACCCTCCGTCGCGCTGTTCCCCGCTCGGCGTCGGCCTGGCAGCGCAGCGGAGGCATGCGAACACGCTGAGCGACTTTTGCTCTACGCTGGTCCGGCCGACGGGGGTTCAGCACGAGCTTCCGACGTCGAGGACGCCGTGCAGCGGAGACACTGTGGCTGAACCCCCCGTGACCGCGGGTGACCAGGACGGCCTGGATCTGAGCCGCCCGCCGGAGACGCTCCGGCGGGGCATGCTGCTCGGCACCATGGCGGCCGCCGGGATCGCCTTCGTCGGGTTCCTCGCCCTCAGTCCGACCCTGCCGGTGCTCGTCGACGCGGCGCCGGCGGTCTACACGGTCGCGCTGGTGCTCGCCCTGGCGGCCGCGTGGCTGTTGCGCATGCACCGCGAGATCGACCACGACCCGGCGTTGGCCTGGATGGGCAGCGCCTACGTGCTGTCGGCGGTGGCGATGGCCACCGCCCTGCTGAGCTTCCCCGATCTGGTGCCCACGGACTTCGCACTGGGCATCGATCCCGACGAGACCGCCGCGCTGTACCTGTCCTGGCACACGGTGATCGCGGTGCTCGCACTCGTCGCGCTCAGCCCCGCCGCCGACCGCCGGTGGCTGCGTCGCAGTATCGTGGGGGTCTCGTTCGTCCTGATCGCGGCGGCCGCCACCGGCTGGCCGGAGCCGGCGGAGCTGGTCGCGGCGGACGGCACCTACACCAGCTTCTTCCGGGGGATGCTGACGGTCGTCACGGCCGTGTCCGCGACCGCGCTGTGGGCCTGGATCATCGCCTCGGGACGGGAACAGACCTGGCCGCGGGCGATGGTGACGGCCGCTCTGGGCCTGCACACCTGGGACCTGATCCTGTACGGATTCGCCGAGCGCCGCTTCTCGGTGTCGTGGTGGGCCAGCCTCGGCACGCGGCTGGCGGCCTTCGCCGTGCTCACCGCCGGGCTGTTGATCGGGGCCCGAGCCGTGTTCCGCAGCCTCGACGGCTACGCGGGTCGCCTCGCCTCCCTGGTCACCGAACGCGACCAGGCGACCCGCGAGCTGACCGCCGCCAACGAGGAACTGCAGGCGTTCGCCCACGTGGTCGCCCATGACCTGCGCTCGCCGCTGACGGGTGCGAGCGGTTTCGTCGACCTCGCCCGCGCCACCCCGACCGGACTGCCGTCCGACGTCGCCGAACTGCTCGACCGCGCCAGCACCCAGCACCGGCGCATGGAGCACCTGATCACCGATCTGCTCGACTACGCCGAGGTCACCAACGCCGATCTGCACCGGGAGTGGGTGTCGCTCGCGGAGGTCGGTCGCGAGGTCGTGCGCGACCGCGATGCCGACGGCGTCGTCACCCTCGAGGCCCTGCCGGCGGTCCTGGGCGACCGCCCGCGCCTGCGCCAACTGCTCGACAACCTCGTCGGCAACGCGCTCAAGTACGTCCCGCCCGGGGTGGAGCCGCACGTGCGGGTGTGGGCGGAACCGCACGGCGAGGACGGCGTGGCGGTCCACGTCGACGACAACGGCATCGGCATCGACCCGGAACGCGCGGAGGAGATCTTCCGTCCCTTCGTGCGCACCAGCGACGCCCGCGCCGGTTACCCCGGTACCGGCATCGGCCTGGCGATCTGCCAGCGGGTCGTGGAACAGCACGCGGGCACGATCCACGCGGCGCCGCGCGACGCCGGCGGCACCCGCTTCACGTTCACCCTGCCACGTAGCGCCGACGACGACGCCTCCGTGGCCTCGCGGGGCAGGAGCCGGTCCGGCGAAGGGTCGACACCGGTCGCCGAGCGGGGCGTACGGCGACCCTGACGAGCCCTCCGTCGTGACCCGCCACGGCGGGGCGTGTCACGCGCCGGAGCGACGTCGCACGACCTCGTCGGCGAGGTCGTCGAGCAGCACGTCGACCAGCCGGACGAGGGCGTCCTCGACGCTCACCGGGGAGCCGCCCCCGACCGTGACCGTGACGCCCGCGTGACCGACCGCCACGGCGGCGTAGGCGACCTGGCGGGCCCGCACCAGCACCCGGGAACGGGCGCCGGCGAGAGGCCCGGCGGTCGCCGCCGGCCGCGCAGGGAAGTGCCGTGGACCGGTGGCGACCCGGTGGGCGCTGACGACCCCGTCCCGACCGGTGAGGCGATCCACCGGCACCGACCCCGACGGCGGGGTGTCCCCCGCGCCGGTCAGGCCGGGTACCGCCGGCCACGCCGGCGAGGACAGGACGGTGACGCGCACGTCCCAGTACGCGGCGACGGCACGTCGCCGCCCACCGCTCCCCGACGCCCACAGCACCTGTGTCGCGCCGTGCTCCCGCATCCGTCGCGTGACGTCCTCGGCCGCCTCCGGCGGCATCCCGGCCGCGACCATCGCCTCGCGGTAGGCACGCAGGTCGAGCCGGCGGGTGGTGCCCTCGGGGTGCACGAACCACCGCGGCTGGGCGGCCGCGTCGAACGGCCCGCACGGCGCCATCTGCGACAGTCCCGGCATCGCCGGCAACGTCCGTTCCATCGCTGCGCCGCCTCGGCTCTCCCGTGCCTGCGATGGCACGGTGCCTCGTCGACATCGGCAGCCCTGGCCGGGCGCTGAACCCGCCGTGCGCGCAGTGATCGCCGCCGCTTCCGTTCGGCACGACTCGTCTCCAGACCCCGAGTGGTGTCGGGCATGCTGGCCGGCCGCGGCATGGTTGGCTGACCGGCCACTGGCCTGGCCAGATTCTTGGGCTCGGCACCTCCTGGCGATGGGTCCGGGCCGTTGTCCGGGTGTCGAACGGCGACGAGTCTTCACCGGCTGCGCTCCGCGGCGACCGTGGACCGGTCAGGAAGGGATGACGCCGTTGCAGACGGACGTGTTCGAAGGGCAGGGCGGGGACGGCTGGGCACGGCAGGCGGTCGAGGCGGTGTTCGGCGCAGCCGAGACCTGGCCGGAGCATCTGCGGACGTCACTCGACATCTGTCTCGCCTCGCGGTTTCCGATGCTGCTGTGGTGGGGTGACGACTTCGTGACGGTCTACAACGAGGCGTTCGCGCCGATCCTCGGAGACGAGCACCCGCACGCGTTCGGCGCGCCCGGACGCGACAGCTGGCCCGGGACCGAGGACGTCGTCGGTCCGATGCTCGACCAGGCGATGGGCGGCGACGCCACCTGGTCCGAGGACCTACCGCTTCTGCTCGACCGAGCGGGGTACGTCGAGGAGGCCTACTTCACCTTCTCCTTCAGCCCGATCTGCGGCCCGGACGGGGCGGTGGACGGCGTCTTCACCGCCGTCACCGAGACCACCGAGCAGGTGCTGCGCGAACGTCGGTTGCGCACGCTCGGTCGGCTCAGCGAGCGGGCGCGCGACATCACCGCGGCCGAGGGGGGTACCGCCGCCTCCATCGAGGTGCTCGCGGGCTGCCGCGAGGATGTGCCGTTCGCGGCGCTGTACCTGATCGAGGACGACCGGGCGACCCTCGATGCGGTCTCGTCGCTCGACGTCGCCGGCCTCGAGGCGGAGTTCGTCCTCGACGGGGAAGCACCGTGGTCGCTTGGCACGGCCAGACTCCGTGGCGCCGCTGTCGTTGATGTCCCCGACTGGCTGGCCGACGTCATGGACGCCGTCGACGGCACGGTGCCGCAGTACGCCTTCGTGCAGCCGTTGCGTGACCCGGGCAGCACGCTGGTGTCGAGCGTGCTCGTCACCGGTATCAACCCGCGGTTGCCGTGGGACGACGACTACCGCGACTACGTCGGCCTGGTCGCGGACCAACTCGCCCGGGCACTGGCGGACGAACGCGCCGAAGGGCGAGCCCGCGAGCGTGCGGCCGCCCTGGCCGAGCTCAACCGGGCCAAGACCGAGTTCTTCAGCAACGTCAGCCACGAGTTCCGTACGCCGCTCACCATGCTCCTGCAGCCCCTCGAGGACGTGATGTCCGATCCGGCGCTGCCCGCGATCCACCGGGACGCCCTCGAGGTCGTGCGTCGCAACGCCGACCGGCTCACCAAGTTGGTCAACACGCTGCTCGACTTCTCGCGGATCGAGGCCGGCAGGATCGGGGGCAGCTACCGGGCGACCGATCTCGCGCGGGTGACCGAGGATCTCGCGAGCGTGTTCCGTTCGGCGATCGACAGCGCCGACCTCGACTATCAGGTCGACCTCGCGGCACTGCCGTCCCCGGTCTACGTCGACCGTGACGGCTGGGAGAAGATCGTCTTCAACCTGCTCTCCAACGCGCTCAAGTACACCTTCGAGGGCGCGATCACGGTCCGGCTCCGCGACGGCGGCGACGGTGCGGTCCTCGAGGTCGCCGACACCGGCGTCGGCGTCCCAGCCGACCATCTGGGCCGGCTGTTCGAGCGTTTCCATCGCGTCCGCGGCAGCCGGGCGCGCAGTCACGAGGGCACCGGGATCGGGCTCTCGCTCGCCCGCGAGTTGGCCCGCATGCATGGCGGCGACATCGAGGTCGACAGCACCGAGGGTGTCGGCAGCACGTTCCGGGTCAGCCTGCCCTACGGCACTCAACACCTGCCGGCCGACCAGATCGACCGCAACCCACCGCTCGAGGGCACCTCGATCGATCCGTCCGCCTACCTCGACGAGGCCCTGGGCTGGACCGAGCCCGACATCACGATCGCCACCGCGGTGGAGCCACCGGGTGCCGGGGACACGGCCGGGGCGCACGTACTGGTCGTCGACGACAACGCCGACCTGCGACGTTACCTGCGCCGAATCCTGGGTCAGCACTGGCGGGTGACGACGGCCGCGGACGGCACCTCCGGGCTGCAACGCATTCGCGACGAGCGCCCGGACCTGGTGCTCGCCGACGTGATGATGCCCGGCCTCGACGGCTTCGAACTGCTCGCCGCCCTGCGCGGCGACCCGGATCTCGCGGCGACCCCCGTCGTGATCCTGTCGGCACGCGCGAGCGAGGCGTCCACGGTGATCGGCCTCGACGCCGGCGCCGACGACTACCTCGTCAAGCCCTTCACCAACCTCGAACTCGTGGCCCGGATCCGGACCAACCTCGAGATGGCGCGTCACCGCGAACACGCGGCTGCGACCCGCGTCCGGGACGAGATGATGACCGGGCTCTCGCACGACATGCAGACACCACTGGCCTCGATCCTCGGGTTCCTCGGCGTCATCGAGCAGGCGGGCATGCCCGAGTACTCCGAACTCGCCGGCCGGGTCCGGCGCCAGGGACGACGCCTGCGCGGCCTCGTCCGCCAGTTCCTCGACTTCTCACGGCTCGAGAACGATCGCCTGCCCGATGTCCGCCCGATGCCGTTCGACCCGGCCGCCGTCGTGGCCAACGTCGCCGAACTGTGCGATGCCGGCGACCGGGTCGAGTGCCGCGTCGCCCCCGGACTTCCGGGCGCGTGCGGCGACCCGGACCGCGTCGAACAGATCCTGCTCAACCTGTGTAGCAATGCCCTCAAGTTCGCAGATGGTGGACCTATCATCATCGAGGCAGCGGTCGACGGCGACCGGATGGCGTTCACGGTCACCGACGAGGGGCCGGGGGTCCCGGCCGACGAGCAGGAACAGGTGTTCGCCAAGTTCTTCCGCGGACGAGGCAGCGACGGCATCTCGGGAACCGGGCTGGGCCTGTACCTCGGCCGCAGCCTCGCCGAGACCATGGGCGGGACACTCGACGTCCACAGCGAACCCGGCGACGGCGCGACCTTCGTCCTGCGACTGCCACGCGCCTGACGGCGTCACGTCCCGAGCTCTCGATCGATTGGCGCGGAACGCAGGTGTTCCCTTACTGGCCGCCCTTCTGGACGTAGCCGCGGACGAACTCCTCCGCGTTCTCCTCGAGCACGTCGTCGATCTCGTCGAGCAACTCGTCGACGTCGTCGAGCAGGTCCTTCGCCGACTCGTCGGTCTCGGTCGTGGGCTGCTCGACCTCCTCGACCTCGTCCTGCGAGCTGCCGCCCTTGCGGACCTGGCCACCCTCGCTCATGGGTTCCTCCGACCGTGGCGTGCGGATGTGCAGCCTATCGGTCACCGGCGTCGTGGGACCGTCGTGCGCACCACGACGCCGCCGGGCCCACGGGCGATCCGCCGGGCAGGGCGACCGAGCCGCCGCCATCGCGCGCAGGGCGTGACGGTCGCGCGGTCATCCTTGACCCGGCTCGGATCGGCTAGTTCGTTTCGCGGGTCAACCATCGGATCGGCCCGGGAGCGCCGATCCCGACGAGGGAGCAACCGTGTGAGTACCACCACTCTGTCCAGGAGCGGAACCCGCTGGCGTCTGGCCAGCGGCCTCACGGCGCTGGCGATGGCCGGTGCCCTGCTGCCGTCCACGGCCGCGCCGGCCGAGGCGTTCCCCGAGCAGTCCACCTGCCACCGCAGCCTGCCGACCGCCATCTCGGGCCACATCGACCACGCGGAGCTCGGCAAGCGACTGGCGCAGCTCGAGCGGACCAGCAAGGGCATCGTCGACGTCGACGTCGCCGGCTACACCAACCACGGCCGCGAGATCTGGACCGCCCGGGTCGGCACCGGCGACGAGGTGATCCTGGTCAACAGCCAGATCCATGGCAACGAGAAGCACAACGTCCACGCGGTGCTCAACATCCTGCAGACGCTGAGCACCAACGCGAAGCAGGCGCAGGCGATCCGCGACGCGGTCACGCTCGTCTTCGTCCCGATGCTCAACGCCGACGGCGGCGAGGCCAACCAACGCCAGAACGTCATGACCTGGGACGAGGTCGTCGCCGACTTCCCGCAGCTCGCCGCGGCCCAGCGGGCCTGGAACTTCAACGTCCGCAACCAGGGCTTCGACGTCAACCGTGACTTCAACCCGAACCTCGACTACGTCCCCGACCCTGCCGACTTCCCCGGCTCGAGCGCAGGGACGGGCTGGTACATCACCCCGGAGGCCCAGACGTTGCGGGACGTCTACGCCGCCCTCGAGGACGAGTTCGGGGTCGTCGACGTCTTCGTCGACCTGCACAACCAGGGCCCCTGCTACAGCGGGGACACGCTGGACGGCTACTCGCCCATGTCGATCTCGGCCCGCTTCATCGCCGACCCGGCCGAGCACGGTGACTGGCCGCTGTTCGACTACGACGCCTCACGCCAGGCCAACCTCGCCGTCCTCGACGGGATGCAGGCGCGAGGCAACTCGCCCTACGGTGCAGTGACGCGGTACCCGCAGAACATCAACCTGCCGGGCACGGCACTGGGCTCGTTCGCGCTGCGCGGCAGCGCGACGGTGCTGTTCGAGACGAGCGGCAACTCGACCTCCACCGGCCAGAAGCGCATGGGCATGGCCATCAAGCAGATCGAGATCGGCCTGATGGGTCTGATCGACGCGGTCGCCGACGGGTCGTGGCGCACGCTCGACCCGGAGCGCTACGAGACCATCCCGAACCGCACGAGCGCCAACTGAGCGAACCGGTCGTCGGCCGGGGTGCGTGTCCGCGCCCCGGCCGACGTCGGCATCACCCCGACAGCGTCAGCCCGACTACGTCAGCCCGACAGGGCCTCGATCAGCGCGGCGGCGTCCTCGACCCGGTCGAGCAGGTCTCCCACGTGTTCGCGGGTGCCGCGTCCGGGCTCCATCATCGGCACCCGCTGCAGCGCGTCACGACCGACGTCGAAGATCAGCGAGTCCCAGCCGGCCGCGACGACCTGGTCGGGGAAGCGGCGCAGGCACTCGCCCCGGAACCACGCCCGGGTGTCGGTCGGCGGCGTCGCCATCGCGGCCTGGATCTCGGCCTCGGACACCAGCCGCTCGACCCGTCCACGGGCGGCGAGACGCTGGTACAGGCCCTTGTCCCGGCGTACGTCGTGGTACTGCAGGTCGACCATCTTGAGCCGGTCGTGGTCCCAGTCGAGCCCGTGCCGCTCGCGGTACTGCTCGAGCAACTCGAGCTTGGTGGCCCAGTCCACCCGGCCGGCGAGGCGCCGCGGATCGGCCTCGGCGGTGGTCAGCACCGCCTCCCAGCGCTCGAGGACGTCGATGGCGTGCCCGTCGGCACGACCCTGCTCCTTGACGTAGCGGACGGCGGCCTCGTAGTAGTGCCACTGCAGCTCGAGCGGGGTCACCCGGCGACCGTCCTCGGTGGACAGCGTCACCCGCGCGGTGAGGTCGTGGCTGATCGCATGGAACGCCTGCACCGGACGGTGGATCGCCGGCGGCTCGGGCAGCGCCTCGTCCTCGATCAGGTCGAGCACGAGCAACATGGTGCCGACCTTGAGGTAGGTGGCCACCTCGCACAGGTTCGCGTCGCCGTTGATCACGTGCAGCCGGCGGTAGCGCTCGGGGTCGGCATGCGGCTCGTCGCGGGTGTTCATCAGCGGCCGCTTGAGCGTGGTCTCGAGGCCGACCTCGACCTCGAAGAAGTCCGCGCGCTGCGACAGCTGGAACGGCACGTCGAGACCGGAGAACTCGGACCCGAGCCGGCCGGCACCGACGTAGAGCAGCCGACTGAGGAAGAACGGTTGCAACTGGCGGGTCAGGCGCCCGAACGGCACCTCGCGCGGCACGAGGTAGTTCTCGTGGGTGCCGTAGGCGGCCCCCTTGCCGTCGGTGTTGTTCTTGTGGACCAGCACCCGGTGGCCCGGAGGCAGGGTGGTCGCCGCCAGCCGGGCCGCGTCCTCCAGGATCCGCTCCCCCGCCTTGTCCCACACGACCAGGTCGCGGGCGTTGGCACACTCCGGGGTCGCGTACTCCGGGTGGGCGTGGTCGACGTAGAACCGGGCACCGTTGGTGAGCACCGTGTTGGCCAGGCCGAGCTCGTCGTCGGTGACCGGCTCGTGCGCGTCGGGGGTCTCGTAGCCACGAGCGTCGCGCATCGGGTGTTCGTCGGTGTGGTCCCACCGCACGTCGCGGTCCCCGGCACCGCGGTAGGCGCCGACGACCAACGACGACGCCAGCACCGGGTTGACCTCGCGCGGACCGTCGACCGCGATGCCGTACTCGGTCTCGACGCCGACGTACTTGTTGGTTGCCACCCACCGACCCCCTGGTCGTCGTGTTCGCCCGACGCGTCGCCGACCGGCCGCCGGTCCGGGCGCCGAGCGGTCGCCGACGACCGGACGTCCCGCGGCGGCCGCTACAGGTACTGCCCGGGGTTGAGGTTCTCGATCGCGCGACCCGGTCCAGCGGTCTCGCCGCTGATCAGGGTGCGCACGTAGACGATCCGCTCGCCCTTCTTGCCCGAGATCCGGGCCCAGTCGTCCGGGTTGGTCGTGTTGGGCAGGTCCTCGTTCTCGCGGAACTCGTCGCGGATCGCGCGCAACAGGTCGTCGGTGGACAGACCCTTCGGTCCGTCCTCCAGCACCCGTTTGATCGCGTACTTCTTGGCGCGCGCCACCACGTTCTCGATCATCGCCCCGGAGTTGAAGTCCTTGAAGTACAGGACCTCCTTCTCGCCGTTGGCGTAGGTGACCTCGAGGAACTCGTTGTCACCGTCGGCGGCGTACATCTTGTCCACCGTGCGGTCGATCATCGCGCTGACGGCGGGCCCGGAGCCGCCGTGGCTGGCGACCTCGTCGGGGTGCAGCGGCAGACGCTCGTGGAGGTAGATCGAGAAGATCTCCCGGGCGGCCTCGGCGTCGGGACGGTCGACCTTGATCTTCACGTCGAGCCGGCCGGGCCGCAGGATCGCCGGGTCGATCATGTCCTCGCGGTTGGAGGCGCCGATCACCACGACGTCCTTGAGGCTCTCCACGCCGTCGATCTCGGCCAGCAGCTGCGGGACGATGGTGGTCTCGACGTCGGAGGACACGCCCGAGCCGCGGGTGCGGAACAGCGACTCCATCTCGTCGAAGAACACGATGACCGGGAAGCCCTCGGCGGACTTCTCCCGGGCCCGCTGGAAGATCAGGCGGATCTGCCGCTCGGTCTCCCCGACGTACTTGTTGAGCAGCTCCGGACCCTTGACGTTGAGGAAGTAGCTGCGCACGTCCTGCCGGCCGGTCTTGTCCCGCACCCGCTGCGCCAACGAGTTCGCCACCGCCTTGGCGATCATCGTCTTGCCGCAGCCGGGCGGGCCGTACAGCAGGATGCCCTTGGGTGCCCGCAGCTCGTGCTCGACGAACAGCTCGGCGTGCAGGTAGGGCAGCTCGACCGCGTCGCGGATGGCCTCGACCTGGTCCTGGAGACCACCGATCTGCTCGTAGGAGATGTCGGGGACCTGTTCGAGCACCAGCTGCTCGACCTCGGCCTTGGGCACCCGCTCGACCGCGGTGTTCGAGCGGGGATCGACCAACAACGAGTCGCCGGCCTTCAGCGGCAGCTCGCGCAGCGGCTCCGCGAGGTGGATGACCCGCTCGTCGTCGGTGTGGCCGAGCACCACCGCACGTCCGTCACCGAGGAGTTCGGCGACGATCATCAGCTCACCACGGGTCTCGAAGTCACCGACGGCGACGACGTTCATCGACTCGTTGAGACGGACCTCCTGGCCGGCGCGCAACTCGTCGACGTCAACCTCGGGCCCCACCGCCACCTCGAGCTTGCGACCCGAGACCATCACCGTGACCGTCTCCGACGCGGCGTCGGAAGCGAGGAAGGTCGCGTAGGCCTGCGGTGGCGCGGCGAGCCGTTCGACCTCCTCGCGCATCTGCGCCAGCTGGTCGCGCGCGGCGCGGAGCGTCTCGGTCAGCTTGTCGTTCTGGGTCAGCGCCGACTGCAAGCGTCCCTTGGTCTCGAGCAGACGCTCCTCGAGGACGCGAATCCGGGTCGGTGCCGACTCCAGCCGACGCCGTAGCAGGTCGACCTCCTCGCGCAGGAACTTCAGTTCCGCGGCGAGCTCGTCCGGGTCCTGCTCGCCGGCGCGCGCGACCTGCGCGTCCGGGTCACCGCCCAGGGAGTCCGGCACCCGTCGGCCGCCGATCGGACGCGGGTCGTGCGAGGAACGGTCCGGGCGCTGGTTCACGTGGCCTCCTACCGCAGGGAGCGTTCCCGTGGACGAGGTCCCGGGATAGGAGCCGAGGCTCTGCACCCGACGGCCTCTGAGCCGGCGAGTGTAGGGCACACCACCCGGTCTCCGGCCCGAGGCGGCACCGATCAGCGTCGCCGGGTGCGCGGCGGCCGGCCGCCGCACGATTCGCCCCGGTGATCCGGTCGGACCCGTCCGGTCAGTCGACCGGGTCCCCGACCGGGTCGTCGCCCGCGTCGCCCGCGGCCGGCGCCGTGGCGTCCCCCCACACGACGCCGGGCCCGACGTCGGCCTTGCGCCGGGGCGGCGGCGGACCGCCCTCGTCGCGGGCGGGTACCCGACGGGCCGTGGTCAGAAACGCCGTGTGGGCCACCATCCGGTGCGCCGGCCGGACCGCGAGCCCGTCGACGTCCCAGGGGCGCACCAGGGTCTCGGTCGTGCGCACGTCGGTGAAGCGGCCGTCGTCCCACAGCGCCTCGGAGAACCGCATCACCTGCGGCACCGTCGGCATGTAGGCCAGCACGATCGCGCCCGCGGGCAGCGCCTGCGCGGCACCCGGCACCAGCAGCCAGGGCTCGAGCAGGTCGAGCACGAGCCGGTGCGGGCGCTCCTCCAACTGCCCGAGGCCGTCGACCAGGTCCCCGTCGACCAGCTGCCAGTTGTCCGGTTCGCCGCCCAGGAAGCGGGCGACGTTGCGCCGGGCGTGGGCGGCGTGGTCGTCGCGACGCTCGAACGAGACGACTCGACCGGTGGGTCCGACGGCGGCGAGCAGGGCCAACGTGAGGGCGCCGGAGCCGGCGCCGGCCTCGACGACCGTGCATCCGGGCCGCACGTCGGCAGCGGCGACGATCGCCGCCTGGTCCTTGGGGTAGACGACCTGCGCCCCACGCTTCATCTTGAGCACGTAGTCCTCGCGCGTCGGCCGCAGGACCACGATCTCCATGTTGCGGTTGGTCCGGACCGCCGTGCCCTCCAGGCAGCCGATCAGGGCGTCGTGCGTGAGCAGGCCGGCGTGGCTGTGCCACTCCCCGCCCTCGGTCAACTCGACCAGGTAGCGCCGGCGGCGCCGGTCGATGAGCACGACGAGCTCGCCGGCGGCGAGCGGGGCGTCGGTGCCCGGGAGCAGGGGCGCGGCGGCGGTGGGTGAACTCATCGGTGGGAGGATCCGGTCGGGAGGTCGTCACACGCAGCGTCGGCGTTGGACGAGACGGCGGAGGACGAGACGGCGGAGGACGAGACGGCGGGGGCGGTCGCGAGCACGGGCAGCGTGGACAGGATGCGCTCGCGCTGGCGGCAGAAGGCGCAGGTCTCGCCGACGGTGGGCATCCCGCACTGCCCACAGGCACCCAGGACCGGGTCGTCGCCGGTGCGTGACTCCTCGGCGAAGGCATCGGCGCGGTCGAGGAAGCCGAACAGGAACTGGGCCTTGGCGCCCGGCGCGGAGCGCTCGACGGCGTTGAGCATCTCCTTGTGCTCGTGGCCGGTGTTGCCGTCCACGAGCGGGCACTCCTCGACGACGTAGTCGATGCCCCGGATCACGCAGTAGGCCGCCATCTCGCGTTCGGAGAGCCGGTACAGCGGCTTGACCTTGCGGACCTGGTTCGCACCGGTTGCCGGCAGCACCGGACGTTGTCGGGCGAGGAAGTCGTCGTGCCACCGCAACAGATTGCCCAGCAGGGTGGCCGCCTCGTCGTCGAGGTTGTGTCCGGTCGCCACCACGTCGTAGCCGTGATCCACGGCGACCTTGTTGAACACGTAGCGCTTGGACAGCCCGCACACCCCACAGGCCGAGCGGGTGGTGGCCCTGGCGCCGGACGGCGTCGAGTAGCCGTAGGTCTCGGCGAGATCGACGACGTGCAGCCGGGCGCCACGGGCCGCGGCGAACTCCTCGCAGATCTGCTGGCTGCGGCGCGAGTAGCCGCCGATGCCCAGGCCGATGTAGAGCCCGTCGACGCGGTAGCCGAGCGTCAGCAGCACGTCCCACAGGGCCAGGGAGTCCTTGCCGCCCGAGACGGCCACCAACAGGTGGTCGTCGTAGGAGCACATCCGCTCGCGCGGGCGCCCGGCCAGCGGGTGGTCGATCGCCTTGCGGACCTGGTTGTGGACGTGGTCGACGAAGTGCGTCGGGCACCACGCCGCACGGTGGCGGGGTTCCTCGATCACGGCCGGCGCCCGACACACCACGCAGCGCGGCGCACCGGCACCGCCGGAGATGACGGGACGGATCTCCACCTCGGTGCCCTCGTCGAGTTCCGCGTCGGCGGTCACGAGTTCCCCGCCCGCGATCACCAGCACGGTCGTGGGGTTCACGTCGAGATGGTCGAGCAGCTCACCGACCGTCATGGGGCCGTCGACCTGTTCGACGCGGTCGGGATTGCGCAGACGCACGCGCACCACGGGTGGGACCTCCTGGGAGACGAGTGACGCACGGCACGCGGACCGGACGTCGGGCCGCCGGGGCTGGCGCGGCGGCCGACCAGCGTAGCGAGCGGTCGGGGCGCACCCGCCGGGGGTCGGCGACGCCGACACGCCGCCGGAGCGCTCAGCGCGACGTGTCGCCGCGTCGGGCGTCGTGGACCTCGTCGGGCAGCGGGCTGCCGCGGTGGCCGGTGACCACGTCGCTGTCACGCGCGGTCGTCACCTGGACCACCGGACCATCGGGCTCCTGACCGAGTCCGGGGGCGTTGGCGTCCTCGGCCTCGGCGTCACCCGGCGAGTCGAGGTGCAGGGGCTCGCCCGGCTGCAGCACGTACTCGACGCCGCGTACCTCGATCGGCAGTGCCTCCCCCTCGGTGACGGTGAACTGCATCGCCTCGTGGCTCAGCTCCACCTCGAGCCGTCGGTCGTGGAACCGCAGCGGGAACGACAGGCGGCTCCACGGGGCCGGCAGGCGGGGGTCGAAGCGCAGTCGTCCGTCGTGGTCACGCAGGCCACCGAAGCCGTACACCAGCGCCATCCACACCCCGCCGGTCGAGGCGATGTGCACACCGTCGACGACGTTGCCGGCCACGTCGGCCAGGTCCATCAGCAGCGCGTACTGGAAGTACTCGAGCGCCTTCTCCTCGTAGCCGATCTCGGCGGCCAGGATCGACTGCACGCAGGCGGACAGCGACGAGTCCCCCGTCGTGAGCGGGTCGTAGTAGTCGAAGTTGCGCCGCTTCTGCTCCTGCGAGAACTGGTCGGCGAGCAGGACCATCGCCAGCACCACGTCCGCCTGCTTGATCACCTGGTGGCGGTAGATCACCAGCGGGTGATAGTTGAGCAGCAGCGGATAGTGCTCGATGGGCGTGCCGGCGAAGTCCCACCGCTCCTTCTCGAGGAAGTTGGCGTCCTGCGGATGGATGCCCCGGTCCTCGTCGTAGGGGATGAACATCGTGTCGGCCGCCCGCTGCCAGGA
The DNA here is from genome assembly GCF_004300825.1 of Egicoccus halophilus. Classification (NCBI taxonomy): domain Bacteria; kingdom Bacillati; phylum Actinomycetota; class Nitriliruptoria; order Egicoccales; family Egicoccaceae; genus Egicoccus; species Egicoccus halophilus. The sequence goes on along the minus strand of NZ_CP036250.1, from coordinate 2,199,169 downwards.
CGCCACCTCCTCGTCCCGCAGACCGGTCTCGTGGACCAGGTGGCGGTAGGCGGCGGGTTCCTCCTCCCGCATCCACGACGCCACCTCCGCGGCATAGCGCAGGTTCTGCCGCGCCATCAGGTTGGTGAAGGCGTTGTCGTTGACGACGGTGGTGTACTCGTCGGGGCCGGTCACCCCGTGCAGGTGGAAGGCGTCGTCCTCGGGACTGTAGAAGCCCAGGCCGATCCACAACCTCGCGGTCTCCACCAGGATCTCCGCGCCGACCTCGCAGAGCAGTTCCTTGTCGTCGCGGACGTCGACGTACTTCTTGATCGCGTACGCGATGTCCGCGTCGATGTGGTACTGCGCCGTGCCGGCCTGGTAGTAGGCGGAGGCCTCCTCACCGTTGATCGTCCGCCACGGGAACAACGCGCCCGGCTCGGACAGCTCGGTGGCCCGTTCGCGGGCGAGCGGCAGCATCGTGTGCCGGAACCGCAGCAGGTTGCGGGTCACACGCGGCTCGGTGTAGGTCAGAAACGGCGCGACGTAGATCTCGGTGTCCCAGAAATAGTGCCCCTCGTAGGCCTGTCCGGTGAGGCCCTTGGCGGGGATCCCGGCCGTCTCGGCCCGCGCCGAGGCCTGGGCGAGTTGGTAGATGTTCCACCGGATGGCCTGCTGCACCCGCCGCGGCCCGTCGACCTGCACGTCGGCACGGTGCCAGAGGTCGTCGAGGTAGCGCCGCTGTGAGGCCGCCAGTTCGTCGTAGCCCTCCTGCACGGCACGGTCCAACGTCCGGCGGGAGCGGTCGACGAGCTCACGCGGTGGCACCGAGCGCGAGGTGTGGTAGGTGAAGTACTTCGTGATCCGGAACGGCACACCGGCCTTGGCGTGGATGGTGAACACGACCTTGGACAGGTCTTCGGACCAGGTGGCCGCAGCGTCCCAGGAGTTGTCGGTCTCGACGACGTGGTCGACACCGACCCCGAGGGTCATGCGTGAACTACTGGTGCGGTAGCCGGTGACCAGGCGCAACTCCTCGGCGTGGTGGTCGACCGCGTTGAGCACCCGATTGCGGAACGCCTTGGCCCGGCGCGGATCGGCGCCGTTGGCGCGTGGCTCGTCGACCGCACGCGCGTCCTGGCGGTTGAGCAGTTGCGAGGACAGCACCACCGGGGCGTCGGTGTCGAGTTCCACCTCGTAGCTGATGGCACCGAGATGACGTTGGTCGAAGGACACCAGACGCGTGGAGTCGACCTTGACGTGCTTGCCCGAGGGCGTGGCCCAGCGCAGTCGCCGACGCAGCACGCCGTCGCGGAAGTCGAGCTCGCGGTGGTACTCGGGCATGCGAGCCGTGGGCAGGAACAGCGGCTCGTCGTCGACGTAGAGCTTGAGCAGGGTGGCGTCGGGTGCGTTGATGATGGTCTGTCCCGTGCGGGCGAACCCGTAGGCCTCCTCGGCGTGCTCGATACCCCAGGTCTCGTGGAACCCGTTGAGGAACGTGCCGGTCTCGATGCCCGGACGACCTTCCTCGAAGGTGCCACGCACACCGATGAAGCCGTTCGACAAGGCGAAGATCGTCTCCGCGTTGCCCATCCAACGATTCGAGAAACCGATCTCGGCAAGCCGCCACTCGTCCGCCGGGAAGAGATGCTCCGGCGGCAGGCGCAGTTCGCGGGGGATCAAGGACGCGGGCTCCGTACAGCGGGGACGACACGGGACATGGGGCGCGACGCTAGTCCCCCGGCGACACCCGTGGTGACCGCGCTCCGCGTCGGGCGGCCGCGTCCGCGCGGGACGGGCCGCTCGGCTCGCGAGCGATCAGACGCCGGCCAGGGCGTCGCGGACCAGACCGCGCAGGCGGTCGATGCCCACGCCCTTGTCCGCGCTCACCCACACGACCTCGCGTTGGTCGAGTCCGCAACCCGATGCCAGGTCGCGCTTGCGACGATCACGCCTCGAGGCCTTCACCTTGTCGTGCTTGGTGGCCACGACCTGGAACGGGACCTCCGCGTGGCGCAACCAGCCCAGCATGTCGCGATCCAGTGCGGTCGGGCCGACCTCGCCGTCGACGAGCAGCAGCGTGAGCACCAGTGGCTCGCGTTCGAGCAGGTAGTGCTCCATGCGCTGTTGCCACGCCCGCCGCTCGGTGGCGGCGACCTTGGCATAGCCGAAGCCCGGTAGGTCGACCAAGGTGCCGCCGTCGGTCTCGAACAGGTTGAGCAGGCGGGTCTTGCCCGGCTTGCCGGAGGTCTTGGCCAGATCGCGGCGTCTGGCCAACGCGTTGAGCAGCGACGACTTGCCCACGTTGGAACGCCCGATCACCGCCACCTCGGCCCGACTCGGCGGCAGCCCGGCGAGGTCGGGAGCGGACAGCACGAAACGCATCGGCAGGGGCTCACTCATGGCCGCAGTGTTGCAGTCCGGGGCCTACGCACGCGACCACCGTGCCGAACCACGCCCTCGATGGTCGCCGGTTAGCACACCCGGCAGGCACACCGGACGCAACACCCGCACACCGCTTCCTCGATGTGCGCATACCGTCCGGTACACCGAGAACCCTGAAGTTCCCGAGGGTGTCCGCCGATGACTCCCCCAGACGGGGCAGACAACCTCGTCACCGCCGCGGCCTCCCTCCCGCGCGGCGGCCGACTCTCTGCCGGCTCTCCCGCTGGTAGACCGAACGGGGGAAACCCGTTGCAGATCCACAAGACCGCACTGCGCCGTCGGGCCGCCGCCGGCTCCGTCGCCGCGGCCATGCTGTTCGCGACCGTCCCGACCGCCGCCCTGGCTGCGCCGGCCGACACCGACGCGGACTGCCCGCCTGCCGAGCAGCCCGCCGCGGACGAGACCGCCGAGGACGAGACCCCCGAGGACGAGACCCCCGAGGACGAGACCCCCGAGGACGAGACCCCCGAGGACGAGACCCCCGAGGACGACCCGAACGCCGCCGACCCGAACGCGGCCGACCCGGACGCGGGAACCGGCTCCGGCGGGGACGACTCCGGTATTCCCGGCGGCGACTCGCAGAACCCGTTCGCGGCCCTGGACCACCACATCCTCGACGACGAGGGTTCGAACCTCGAGTGCACGACGACCACCGTCGACGACGAAGAGGCTGACGGCACCCCCGAGACCGACGAGAACGAGGGCAACGACACCCCCGAGACCGACGAGAACGAGGGCAACGACACCCCCGAGACCGACGAGAACGAGGGCAACGACACCCCCGAGACCGACGAGAACGAGGGCAACGACACCCCCGAGGGTGGCAACACCGACGAGGGTGGAAACGGGACCATCGGGACCCCGAACCGGCCGGTCGCCAAGCCCGTCCCGGCGTTGACCGACGTCCCGTCGAACAACGCGCACCAGACGTCCATCGAGAAGCTGTACCGCTACGGCATCACGATCGGCACGGGTGACACCACCTACAACCCCGGCGGCGAGATGACCCGTCAGCAGATGGCCACCTTCCTGGTGCGCCTGCTGCAGCACGCCGACGCGAGCGTCCCGACCCCGGCGAACCACGCCGAGTCGATGGCGATCCTGAAGGACCGCAACATCTTCGTCGGCGACCTTCACGGCAACCTCCACGGGGCGGCCAAGCTGAACCGTGCCCAGGGTGCGGCCCTGCTCGTGCGCACCATCGAGCACGTCAACGGGACCGAACTGCCGGTCGGCGAGGCCCGCTTCACCGACGTCGGTGGCACGCACGCCGTGAACATCAACAAGCTGGCCAAGGCCGGCATCGTGTCGGGCTACGCGAACGACACCTTCCGTCCCGCCAACCCGCTGCGTCGCGACCAGATGGCGACGCTCGTCAGCAAGTCGATCGACCGTCTGATCCACGACGGCAAGATCAGCGCGCTCTGATCCACCGCGCGAACGCAGGGCCCCGGCACATGCCGGGGCCCTGCCCTCTTGCCTGCCCTTGGGTGCGGCCGCGGGCGTACCGGTCACCGACCGTGGGCCAGCACGCACCGACCACCTCCCGCGGACGGTGCAGTCGAATCCGCAGGGACGCACGCGACGGAGGCGGGTATGCGCACGGTGGAGCTGACGGTGCCACAGACACGCACCGACGACCTGTTGGACGAACTCGATGCCCTCGAGCCGGCCGGACTGCGCCTCCAGCGTGACGGCTCCCTGCTCCCGCCCGGCGACGTGGTGACCCTGCAGATCACCAACGAGCAGCTCGGTGCGGTGATGCAGATCGCCGACCGTTACGCCTGGGTGAGCAGGGTGGGCTTTCGATGGCGACCTCGGTCCCGCTCAGCGTGATCACCCCCGACTTCTCGCGCTTCACGCGCGAAGCGGGCGCCACGACCTGGGAGGAGCTCGAGCTGTCCATCGGCGAGGACAGCACCATGACCCGTGACCGCACGCTCGTGATGTTCCTGGCCGGGGTGATCGCGGCCGCCGGGATCGCGAGCGACACCCTGCACGCCGTGATCGGCGCGATGGTCATCGCCCCGGGCTTCCAACCCTTCGCCCGCACGGTGCTCGGCCTGGTGGCCCACTCGCAGGCCTGGCGTGGCGGGTTGCGCGACAGCGCCCGTGCCTACGGGGCGCTGCTGGGCGGTGCCACCGTTGCCGCGGTACTCGGCACCTGGTTGGGGGTCGACGCGCTCGACGCCGGTCACGACCGCTACCTCGCCTCGGGTGAGCTGGTGAGGTTCTGGTCGAGCTTCTCCTGGACCGGTCTGGTGACCAGCTCCGCCGCCGCACTGTGCGGCGGCGTGCTCGTCATGCTCAATCGGACCGTGTTGACCGCCGGGGTGATGGTCGCCCTGGCGCTGGTGCCGACGGCGGCCCTGGTCCCCATGGCGCTGCTCGCCGGGCAGTACGCCATGGCCGGCGGCGCCGGGCTGCGGTTCCTGGCCGAGATCGCCCTCGTGCTGGTCGGCACCGCGGTCGCGTTCGTGTTCAAGCGCGGCACCGACCGGCGACGCGAGGTGAGCTGAGCGGGGGCCGGACGGCCACGGCGGGGTCGACGGCCGTCCGGCCCACCCGGTCAGTCGGTGTAGCCGACCTGGCAGAACCCGTGGTTGCAGTAGCCGCCGGGGTTCTTCGCCAGGTACTGCTGGTGCTCCGGTTCCGCGTAGAACCACGTGCCCAGCGGCGCGATCTCCGTGGTGATCTCGCCGTAGCCGTTCTCCGCCAGCTTGGCTTGGTAGCGGACGCGGGACGCCTCGGCGACCTGCGCCTGCTCCTCGGAGGTGGTGTAGATCGCCGAGCGGTACTGCGTGCCGACGTCGTTGCCCTGGCGCATCCCCTGGGTCGGGTCGTGGTTCTCCCAGAACGGTCCGAGCAGGCCGTCGAGGTCGATCACCGCCGGGTCGAAGACGACCACCACCACCTCGGCGTGGCCGGTCCGTCCGGTGCAGACCTCGCGGTAGGTCGGGTGGGGCGTGAACCCGCCCGCGTAGGCCACCGCCGTCGTGTGGACGCCCGGGAGCGGCCAGAAGATGCGCTCCGCTCCCCAATAGCACCCCATGCCGAACACGACCACCTCGTGACCGGCCGGCCACGGTTCTGTCAGGCTCCGTCCGTGCACGTGGTGGGCGTCGGGGATGGAGAACGGGTACGCCTCGCGCCCGGGGTGAGCGTCCTCGGCACGTACCAGCTCGCTCTTGCTGCGGTCACCGAACCACATTCCACACGTCCTTCGTCGTACCGGCCTCGATCGACACGAGGGGGGACCCGCAGCAACGCCCGGGCCGCTCCGGCTCTTCCCGCCACGGCCCGGACGTAAGCTGACGTCGCTGACGCGAACTGCTCAGTTGCCGGGGTCGCGGTTGTCGCGGCGGACGGTGGCACGCCGGCCCTTGATGGTGGTCTCGCGCAGCGCGCCGATCACCTGGTCGACCTGTCCCGAGGGCACCTCGACCAGCGAGAAGTTCTGGGTGATCTGGATCGCGCCGATGTCGCGGCCGGCGACACCGGCCTCGTTGGCGATCGCCCCGACGAGGTCCTTGGGCCGGATGCCGGCGTTGCGCCCGAGTCCGATGAACACCCGACCGACGTCACCCCCACCCTTGCCGCGAGGCGGGCGCCGTCCCCCGCTGCGCCCGGCCTGCCCCTGCCGGTCGCGGCCGTCGGAGGTGAGGGCGAGCTCGGGAAGCTCCTGCTCCTCGTCGGGGTCGCCGCCGAGGGTGTCGTGGGCGAGCTTCACGGCGGCCAGCGCGATCTCGACCACGTCGAACTCGTCGGCCAGCGCGTCGACGACCGCGTGGTATCGGTCCAGCTCGTCACCGAGCAGCTCCTCGCGCAGCGCGGCGCGGGTGAGCTCCATCCGCCGGGCACGCAGGTCCGCCACCGTGGGGATCCGCGCGACGTCCATCTTCTGCCCGGTGTGACGCTCGATCGCCTTCAGCAGCCGGTGCTGACGGGGCTCGACCAGCGTGATCGCCACCCCTTCGCGGCCGGCACGGCCCACCCGTCCGATGCGGTGGGTGTAGTTCTCCGGCGCCGAGGGCACGTCGTAGTTGACCACGTGGGTCAGGTGCTCGATGTCGAGGCCTCGCGCCGCGACGTCGGTGGCCACCAGCAGGTCGGCCGTCTCGTTGCGCAGCCGGTCCATGACCCGGTCGCGCTGTTCCTGGCTCATGCCACCGTGCAGGGCCTCGGCCCGGTAGCCCCGACCGTTCATGGTCTCGGTCAGCTCATCGACCTCGTTGCGGGTACCACAGAACACGATCGTCGCCCCGGGCGCCTCGACGTCGAGGATGCGACCGAGCGCCGCCGGCTTGTTGCCACGGGAGACCACGTAGGCGGTCTGGTCGATGCGTGGCCCCTCGGCGCTGCCGGCCACCGCCTGTGCGCGCCCGATCGTGATGCGGACCGGGTCCCGCAGATGCTTGCGGGCGAGTTGGTCGATGTGCCGCGGCATGGTGGCCGAGAACAGCACCGTCTGCCGCTCGACCGGCGCCTCGTCGAGGATGGACTCGAGGTCCTCCTGGAACCCCATGTCGAGCATCTCGTCGGCCTCGTCGAGGACCACGATGCCGACGGCGTCGAGGTCGAGCGTCCCGCGGCTGAGGTGGTCCAGGGCCCGGCCCGGCGTGGCCACGACGACGTCGACGCCCCGGCCGAGCTCCTTGAGCTGACGACCGATGGGCTGTCCGCCGTAGATCGGCAGCACCCGGGCCCCCAGACCGCGCCCGTAGCGGTGCACGGCCTGGGACACCTGCATGGCCAGCTCACGCGTGGGCACCAGCACCAGCGCCGAGGGCGAGCGGCCCCGCTCCCCCGCCGGCAGCCGCTCGAGCAACGGCAGCGCGAACGCGGCCGTCTTGCCGGTCCCCGTGGCGGCCTGCCCGAGCAGGTCGGCACCCGCGACCAGGTGCGGGATCGCCTCGCTCTGGATCGGTGTCGGCTCCTCGTAACCGAGGCTGGCCAACTCCTGCAGCAACTCGGGGCGCAGGGGCAGGTCGTCGAACGTCGGCGTCACGGGCGCGTCGGCGGACATGGCGTTCGTCCTCTCGAAGGTCGTTGCGGTCGCACACCGCGGGCGCGGTGGCGAACGCCGCAGGGTCCCGGCCGCAGCCGGGACCCCGAGGATGGTGCAGGTTCAGCCGTCGCGCAGGGACCGCAGGACGTACTGGAGGATGCCGCCGTGGCGGTAGTAGGTCGCCTCGCCGGGCGTGTCGATGCGCAGGCGCGCGTCGAAGCGCACCTCCGTGCCGTCCTGGCTGCGGGCGACGACGGCGACCGTCGAGGGGATCTCGCCGTCGTTGAGCGCCGTCACCCCGGAGATGTCGAAGGTCTCCTCGCCGGTCAGGCCCAACGACTCGGCGTCCTCGCCGTCGGGGAACTGCAGCGGCAGCACCCCCATGCCGATCAGGTTCGAGCGGTGGATCCGCTCGAACGAGGTCGCGATGACGGCCTCGACGCCCAGCAGCAGCGTGCCCTTGGCCGCCCAGTCACGCGACGAGCCCGAGCCGTACTCCTTGCCGGCCAGCACCACGAGCGGCGTGCCGTGCTGCTGGTAGTGCTCGGCGGCCTCGAAGATCGAGGTCACCTCGCCGCCCTCGGTGAAGTCGCGGGTGACGCCGCCCTCGGTGCCCGGGGCGAGCTGGTTGCGCAGCCGGATGTTGCCGAACGTGCCGCGGATCATCACCTCGTGGTTGCCACGGCGCGAGCCGTAGCTGTTGAAGTCGCGCCGCTCGATGCCGTGTCCGGTCAGGTAGTGCCCGGCCGGGCTCTCGGCCTTGATCGCGCCGGCCGGCGAGATGTGGTCGGTCGTGACCGAGTCGCCGAGCTTGGCCAGCACCCGGGCACCGGCGATGTCCTCGACCGCCGCGGGCTCGGCACCCATGCCGTCGAAGAAGGTGGGCTTGCGGATGTAGGTCGACTCCGGGTCCCAGTCGAAGGTGTCACCCTCCGGGGTCGGCAGCGACTTCCACTGCTCGTCGCCCTCGAACACCGAGGCGTACTCGTCGGTGAACGTCTGCGACTGCAGTGCCCGGCCGATGGTCTCCTGGATCTCCTGCGGGGAGGGCCACAGGTCGGCGAGGTACACCGGTTCGCCGTCGGCACCGGTACCCAGCGGCTCGGTGGTGATGTCGATGTCCATCGACCCGGCCAGCGCGTAGGCGACCACCAGCGGCGGCGACGCGAGGTAGTTCATCTTGACGTCGGGGTTGATCCGCCCCTCGAAGTTGCGGTTTCCCGACAGCACCGAGACGACCGCGAGGTCGGCCTCCTGGACCGCCTGCGACACCTCCGGGATCAGCGGACCCGAGTTGCCGATGCAGGTGGTGCAGCCGTACCCGACCAGGTTGAACCCGAGCTTGTCGAGGTACGGGGTCAGGCCGGCGCGGTCGTAGTAGTCCATGACGACCTTCGAGCCCGGCGCCAGGGTCGTCTTCACCCAGGGCTTGCGCTCGAGGCCGCGGTCGACGGCGTTCTTGGCCAGCAGCGCCGCGCCGATCATCACGCTCGGGTTGGACGTGTTCGTGCACGAGGTGATCGCGGCGATGGTCACCGCGCCGTGGTCGAGCGTGAAGGACGTGCCGTCCTCGAGGGTGACCTCGACCGGATCGCTGGCCCGCTCCCCCTTGGCGCCCTCGTAGTCCTTGGGTGCCGGTGCGGGGTCACCGTTGGTGGCCGGCGCACCCGGGGTCGGGTCGGAGGCGGGGAAGGTCTCCGCGACCGCCTCGTCGTGGCCGCCGTACTCGACGTCCTCGGCGTAGTCGCGAAGCGCGACGCGGAACGAGCGCTTGGCGTCGGACAGGTCGACACGGTCCTGGGGCCGCTTCGGACCGGCCAGCGAGGGAACGACGGTCGACAGGTCGAGTTCGAGGCGCTCGGAGTAGTCGGGCTCCGCCTGCGGGTCGTGCCAGATCCCCTGTGCCTTGGCGTAGGCCTCCACGAGCGCGACCTGGTGCTCGGAGCGACCGGTGAAGCGCAGGTACTTGAGGGTCTCGTCGTCGACCGGGAAGATCGCGGCGGTGGAGCCGTACTCCGGCGACATGTTGCCGATGGTGGCCCGGTTCGCCAGCGGCACACCGGTCACGCCGGGGCCGTAGAACTCGACGAACTTGCCGACCACGCCGTGCTCGCGCAGCATCTCGGTGATGGTCAGCACGAGGTCGGTGGCGGTGGCGCCGTCGGGCAGTTCACCCGAGAGCTTGAACCCGACCACGCGCGGGATCAGCATGGAGACCGGCTGCCCCAGCATGGCGGCCTCGGCCTCGATCCCACCCACGCCCCAGCCGAGCACGCCGAGACCGTTGACCATGGTCGTGTGCGAGTCGGTGCCGACCAGCGTGTCGGGGTAGGCCTGCAGGGTGCCGTCGGGCAGCTCGTTGGGGAACACGACCCGGGCGAGGTGCTCGATGTTGACCTGGTGGACGATGCCGGTGCCGGGCGGGACGACCTTGAGCCCGTCGAAGGCCTCCTGGCCCCAGCGCAGGAACTGGTAGCGCTCGCGGTTGCGCTCGAACTCGAGGTCGATGTTGATCTGCAGCGCGTTGGCGCTGCCGAACGCGTCGGCGACCACCGAGTGGTCGATGACCAGCTCGGCCGGTACCAGCGGGTTGATCTTGGCCGGGTCGCCCCCGAGCTCGGCCATCGCCTCGCGCATGGCGGCGAGGTCGACCACGGCCGGCACCCCGGTGAAGTCCTGCAGGATCACGCGCGCCGGGGTGAACTGGATCTCGGTGCCGGGCTCCGCGTCCGCGTCCCAGCTCGCCAGCGCGCGGATGTCGTCGGCGGTGATGTTGCTGCCGTCCTCGGTGCGCAGCAGGTTCTCGAGCAGCACCTTCAGGCTGTAGGGCAACCGCTGCTGCCCCTCGACCGCCTCGAGGCGGTAGATCTCGTAGTTCTTGCCGTCGACCTCGAGGTGGCTCTTCGCGCCGAAGCTGTCGATGCTGCTCACGGGGGCTCCTCGTAGTAGCGGGGTGAGGCGCGCCGCAGACGGCGCTGCACTCGTGCGAGCGGGTGCCGTCGAACGCGCCCGCACCGACGAGATGGGGGGACGACGGGTCCGGGCGCGAACATACCCGAGCGCGCGGTGCGCCCGGTCGTCCGGACGGGAGGGTGGGCACGGCGGCGTCGGCCCCGTGCGGTCACCGCCGCGTCGGCTCAGCCCTCGTTCGGGACGTCCTCGCTCGGCGCGTCCCCGGAGGTCGTCCCCGCGTGTCCGTGACCGTGGGTGTGGACATGGCCGGACGAGGCGAGCGCGGCACGGCGCTGTTCGGGCGACATCCGCAGGGCCAGCACGCTCGCCAGCGCCGTCGTCAGCGGAACCGCGAGCACCAGACCGATCGAGCCCACGATGGTCTTGACGATCTCGGTGGCCATCGCCTCGGAGTTGAGGTGGTCACCGACGCCGAACCCACCGACCGAGAACAGCACGAACAGGGTCAGCGAGGCACCGGCGTAGGCGAGGAACAACGTGTTGACCACCGAGGCGATGTGGTCGCGCCCGACCTTCATCGCCCGGCCGAACAGCTCGCGAAGACCCAACCCGGGGTCGGTGTCCCGCAGGGCGAAGACCGTCGAGGCCTGGCTGACGGTCACGTCGTCGAGCACACCGAGGGCCGCGATGATGAGCCCGGCCAGCACCAGCCCCTGCAGATCGAGTCCCTGGACCACCAGCCTCGCCAGCATGGCGTCGTCGGAGGTGAGTCCGGTGATCCGGGAGGTCCCGATGAACACCGTGCCGAGCACGACCGTCACCACCAGCGCGGCCGTGGTGCCGATCACGGCCGAGGTGGTCATCTCGCTCACCCCGTGGGTGAGATAGAGCGTGGCCACCATGATCAACGTGGCGCCGATCAGTGCGACCGTCGGCGGGTGCGACCCCGCCAGGATCGCCGGGACGACGAACCGCACGATGACGGCGAAGGACAGCAACAGCCCCAACAGGGACCGCAGGCCGTGCCAGCGGCCGACCACCAGCACCAGGCAGACGAACAGCGCCGCCAGCGTGGCGAGACTCGAACTGCGGCGGAAGTCCGCGAGGTAGTAGCTCGGTGGACCGCCGTCGCCCTGGCGAACCGTGCCGAGCACCACCCGGTCTCCCGGGACGAACTCCGGATAGGTCGCCCGGTCGATGCGCACGACCTCGCGGGCACCGCTCAGGGCCCCCTCCTCGAGTTCGACCACGACGTCGGCGAGTCGTCCTGATCGGTCACGGTGCGGGTCGGGCCGGGTGTCGATCTCCGTCACACCCACCACGGTGCCGCGGACGGTGCCCATTCCCGGGATGGTCGGCAGTTCGTCGCTCGCCGGCCACAGCAGCACGGTGCCGACCACGGCAGCGACCACCAGCGCCGCCACCAGTTGCAGCAGTCGACGGTGCAGGCGCGTACCCGATGCCCCCGACTGCGCGCTCGCGGACTCCACCGACTGCCCTCCCAGCGAGACGATCCGGACGCGAGCGTAGACCCGGCCGTTCGGACGCGGCCGATGTGGGCGACGCAGCGCTCACCCCCCCGGGTCGCGTCACCGGTGCGCCACCCCGCCCCTCGTCGGCGGCGGGCCGGTCGCACGCCCGTGTGCCACGACTACGCTCTCGCCCCACGCCCGCACCCGATCGCACGAGGTCCGTCGATGCCCACGCTCGTCCTGGTCCGCCACGGCCAGTCCCTGTGGAACCTGGAGAACCGCTTCACCGGTTGGGTGGACGTCCCGCTCACGGAGACCGGGATCGCGGAGGCGCGCCTGGCCGGTGAGCGACTGCGTGGCCGCAGCTTCGACGTCGCCTACACCTCGCGCTTGACCCGGGCGCAGCAGACGCTGTCGCTGCTGCAGGAGACGGCCGGGCTGCAGTTGCCCGTCATCCAGGACGAGGCGCTCAACGAGCGACACTACGGTGACCTGCAGGGACTCAACAAGGCCGACACGGCCGCGCGCTACGGCGACGAGCAGGTGCACATCTGGCGGCGCTCGTTCGCGACGCCGCCACCCAACGGCGAGTCCCTCAAGGACACCGCGGCCCGCACCCTCCCCTTCTTCGAGCGTGCGATCCTCGGTGACATCCGCCAGGGCAAGGACGTGCTCGTGGTGGCCCACGGCAACTCGAACCGGGCCATCGTCATGCGCCTCGAGGACGTGCCCGAGGACGAGATCCCCGGCGTCGAGCTCGCCACGGGCGTCCCGCTGGTCTACGGCCTCGGCGAGGACGGCTCGCTGCAGGGCAAGACGATCCTCGAGTGACCCACGCGGTGCGCGGTGGGGCCCACCGAGGGATCGGTAGCCTCGTCGCGTCGTCCGCCGCCACCACAGGAGCCTGCCGGTGCTCGAGCCGATCCGTCCCGAGGAGGGGTGGGGCGTCCTCCACCTGTTCCTGCGTGTCGACCACGCCGCGGTGCCGTCGCTGGCGCCCGGCGCCGCCAAGGAGTTCGCGGACGTCCTCGAGCGCTGGTCGGAGCGCACGCAGCTGCACGTGTTCAGCGTGCTCGGCCACAAGGCCGACGTCATGCTGATGGCGATCGACGCCGACCTCAGCCTGCTGCGGGCCCTGCAGACCGAGGTCCAGGCGACCCAGGCCGCACCCGCCGTCCGGCTGACCTGGTCGTACCTGTCGCTCACCGAGGGCAGCGAGTACATGCAGACGCCCGAGGAGTACCGCGAGTACCTCGCCAGCGAGGGCGTCGAGGGCGAGGACCTCGACCGGCGCGTCGAGCAGTTCGCCGAGCGCATGACGAAGTACACCGACGACAAGCTGCACCCGCGCATGCCCGCGTGGGAGCTGGCCTGCTTCTACCCGATGTCGCACCGGCGTGAGGGTGCCGACAACTGGTACTCGCTCGACTTCCCGGAGCGTCGCCGCCTGATGCACGACCACGGGAAGTCGGGTCGCGCCTACACCGGCCGAATCCTGCAGCTGGTGTCCGGCAGCACCGGTCTCGACGAGTGGGAGTGGGGCGTGACCCTGTTCGCCCACGACCTCGCCGACGTCAAGGACATCGTCTACACGATGCGCTACGACGAGGCGTCGGCGCGCTTCGCCGAGTTCGGCGACTTCGTCATCGGACTGCGTCGCTCACCGGCGGACCTGGTGACCGAGATCGGGCTCGAGCGCGGCGCGTGACGGGCACGGCGGCGCGCGAGGACGCGGCGACGCCGGACCTGCTCGACGCCGAGCCCCTGATCGCACGAGGCACGACCTGCCTGCGCCGGCTCGGCCTGCGGGCGGAGGAGCGGGTCGCCGTCCTGCTGGACAACGACCCGACCACCTTCGGCGTGCTGGCAGCGGCCTGTCTCGAGGGGATCGTCCCCGTCCCGCTCCCCGGGGACCTCGGTGGCCCGGAGGCGGACGAGATCCTCGCGGACGCGGCGCCGGTCGCCGTCGTCGCCACACCCGAGCGGGCCCGACGCCTGGCCGCACGCCACGGTCGGCGGGGTCCACGGCGGCGGACGCCGCCCCCGAGCGCCGGACCGCTGCTCCATGCCGTGACGCCAGACGACCTGCGAGCCCTGCCCCCGACCGACCCCTCGGCGTCCTGGCCCCGCACGCGGCCGATGGCCTACACGTCGGGCACGACCGGGCGTCGCAAGGGGGTCCACGTCGGCGTGCACGACGCCGCCTGGGGCGAGGAGGTCGTCGCCGACGAGCACGCCGCCTTCGACCGCCGCCACGGCGACCGCCACCTGGTGGTGTCGCCGCTGTACCACTCGGGCCCGTTCCGCTTCGCGCTGGTGAGCGCGCTGCTCGGTGGTCGCATCGCCGTGCTGCCCCGGTTCGACGCGGCCGCGTGGTCCCAGGCACTGCGCACGCTGCGGCCCACCTCGCTGTTCTGCGTGCCGACCCAGCTGCACCGCCTGGCCGCGGGCAGCGACGACCTCACCGAGGACCTCGCCTCGCTCGACCTGCTGGCGCACGCCGGCGCGCCCTGCCCGGTCCCGCTCAAGGAGCGCGTGCTCAGGGCCGCCCCCGACGGGGCCGTGTGGGAGTTCTACGGCGCGACCGAGGGACAGTTCACGACCTGTCCTCCTGCGGACTGGACCGCTGCTCCCGGCACCGTCGGCCGGGCCCGGCCCGGTCGACGGCTCGTGGTGCGACGCGACGACGGCAGCGTGGCACCCAGCGGCGAGGTCGGCACCGTGTGGGCACACGTCCCCGACCACGCCCGGTTCTCCTACTGGCGCGACCCCGCCCGCACCACGGCGGCCTGGGACGGCGATGCCTTCACCGTCGGTGACCTCGGCCACCTCGACGACGCGGGCCGGTTGTTCCTCGCCGGCCGCCCCGGCGATCTCGTGATCACCGGCGGGGTGAACGTCTACCCGGCCGAGGTCGAGCGGTTCCTGCTCGGCGTGCCCGGCGTCGCCGAGGCCGCCGTCTTCGGCGTGCCCGACGACGACTGGGGTCAACGCCTGGTCGCTGCCGTCGTGCCCTGGCCGGGCGCCGAACTGGACGCAGCGACGGTGCGCGCGACGCTGGCACGACAGCTCGGTCGGGCGAAGGTGCCCAAGGACGTGCTGGTCGTCGCCGAGCTGCCCCGGACGCCGACGGGCAAGGTCCGCCGCGCCGGGAACGCCCTCGTCGAGCTGTGGAGGTCGGGCGCATGAGAGCGCGGTTGCTCACCGAACTGCACGACCACCTCGCCGTCCACCGTGCCCGTGACCCGCGGGAGGCCGCGTCGTTGCGACGGACGTTGGCACTGCTGGCCTGGTTGCCCGATCCGCTGTCGGAGGCGGCGGACAGCACCCACGTCACCGGGTCGGCGATCGTGCTCGACGCCGACGGGCGGGTCCTGCTGCACCGGCACAAGCGGCTCGGGGTGTGGCTGCAGCCCGGTGGGCACGTCGACCCGGGCGAGTCGGTCGCCGACGGGGCCGTGCGCGAGACCCGCGAGGAGACCGGGCTGCACGCGGTCCATCCGCCCGGCGGGCCGGTGGTCGCCCACGTCGACGTGCACGAGGGCCCCCGCGGGCACGTCCACCTCGACGTCCGCTACCTACTGCGCGCCGACGGCCGGGCCACGTTCGCACCCGACACCGGCGAGTCCCCGCACGTCGGCTGGTTCGACCTCGGCAGCGTCCGCGAGGTCGGCGACGCCTCCCTGATCAGCGCCGCCGAGGCCGCCCTCGCCCACCGCTGACCACCCCGACGCACGTGCGTCCTCATCCGCGCGAGCCGGCCTCGAGACGCACGTGCGCCGGTCTCGTGCGCCGACCCCACCGCACCGGCGACGAGCGAGGTCAGAACAGCCGGAGGGTGAGGTCGTCCTCGCCGCGCAGGCGGCCGAGGTCGACCTCGACACAGGCGATGCCGCGGGACTCGGCCAGCACGCGCGCCTGCGGCTTGATGACGGTCGCCGCGAAGACGCCCCGGACGGGAGCGAGCAGCGGATCACGCTGCATGCGCTCGAGGTAGCGGGTCAACTGCTCGACGCCGTCGATCTCGCCGATCCGCTTGATCTCGACCGCGACCGCGCCGCCGTCGACGTCCCGGCACAGCAGGTCGACCGGTCCGAGGTCGGTCCGGAACTCGCGCTGGATGCAGACCAGGTCCTGCTCGAGGTGCGAGGGATGGGCCGCGAGCAGCTCCTGGAGCTCCTTCTCGACCCCGTCGAGGGTCAGGCCACGTTCCGTGTCGAGCTCGTGGCTGACGTCCTCGAACACCTCCTCGAGCTCGATCGTCAGCTTCTCCCCCTTGGGGTTGGTGACGACCCAGCGCCGCTCCTGCTCGAGCAGGGTGTTGGGCGCGTTCATCCAGTTCAACGGCTTGTAGGCCCCCACGTCGGCGTGCAGGGCGACACAGCCGTCGGCCTTCACCATGATGAGGCGGACGGCACTGGTCAGGGTCGACGACAACCGACCCTCGTAGGTCGCGGAACACCGCGCGACGAGCAGGCGCATGGCGCGGGACCGTACCGCTGCCGCGGGGTCCGACCAACCGCGACGGGCCGAAGGGGCGGGGGGTGGTCAGCTACGCTCGGAGGCCGGGTCGACGACCGTCCGTTCGAGGCGGCGGTCGGGTGCGGCCCCGACTCGTTCCCCGTCGTTCGGAAGGTCTCGCCGTGGCGCTCCAGGTCGGTCTGGTCGGCCTGCCCAACGTCGGCAAGTCGACGCTGTTCAACGCGGTGTCGCAGGCCGGCGCGGAAGCGGCGAACTTCCCGTTCTGCACCATCGACCCCAACGTGGGTGTGGTCGCCGTCCCCGACGAGCGCCTGACGCGGCTCGCCGAGCTGGCCGCGTCGCAGAAGGTGATCCCGACCGCGATCGAGTTCGTCGACATCGCCGGGCTGGTCGCGGGCGCGTCCCAGGGCGAAGGGCTGGGCAACCAGTTCCTCGCCCACATCCGGGAGGTCGACGCGATCTGCAACGTCGTGCGCTGCTTCGAGAGCGACGACATCATCCACGTCAGCGGCTCGGTCGATCCGGCCCGCGACGTGGAGATCATCACGACCGAGCTGGTCCTGGCGGACCTGGCCACGACCGAGAAGCGGCTCGAGCGCGCGAACCGCTCGGCCCGTACCGGCGACAAGGACCTGGTTCGCGAACGTGACCAGGTCCTGGCCCTGCGCGACCACCTCGCCGAGGGCCACGTCGCCCGCACGTTCCCGGGGGAACTGGACCCGACCGTCGCCCGGGAGCTGTCGTTGTTGACCGCCAAGCCGGTGATCTACGCCGCCAACGTCGCCGAGGACGAGCTCCCGGATGCGGCCGGCAACCACCACGTCGAGGTGGTGCGCAAGCTGGCCGAGTCCGAGGGCGCCGAGGTGGTGGTCATCTCGGCCCAGGTCGAGGCCGAGCTGGCCGAGCTCGACGGGAGCGAGCGCGCGGAGTACCTCGCCGACCTCGGGCTCGAGCGCTCGGGCCTCGAGCGGTTGATCGAACGCGCCTACCGCCTGCTCGGCCTGCTGACCTACTTCACCGCGGGGCCGAAGGAGGCACGGGCCTGGACCGTCCCGGCCGGTTCCACGGCACCGCGCGCGGCGCGCGAGATCCACACCGACTTCGAGCGCGGCTTCATCAAGGCCGAGGTCATCGCCTACGAGGACTACGACCGCCTCGGGACGGAGGCGGCGGCGCGCGAGGCCGGGCGCCTGCGGATCGAGGGCAAGGACTACGTGGTGGCCGACGGTGACGTCATCCACTTCCGTTTCAACGTCTGAACCACCCACACCGCCCCGGGATCCCGGGGCCGCAGGAGGCGATCCCATGCCCCGGACAGAGCCCATCACCCGACTCGAGGTGGCCGCCTGTCCCACCCACCGTGTCGACGTCAAGCACTACGGCCCCTACGAGGTCGGCTGTGCCTGCCTCGACGACGCCCGGCGGGCGGCACTGGGCGAACGTCTCGAGCAGGCGCGCGCTGAGGGCAACCCGCTGGCCGAGATGGCCGAGTAGCCCGACCGGGCCCCGGTCCGGGCACGAACAGCGCAGCAGACGCTCTCGACGAACGGCACACCGGTGGCACGCAAGGGACTCGGCGGCCGTATCCAGCGCGGTTCCCGCCTCGCCCGCACGGGGGTGCGCGGCGCGACCGGCCTGGCCGGTGCCAAGGCACGCCAGCTGACCGGACGCCCGGACGCCGATGACGCGGCGCACCGGGAACTCGCCGAGCACCTGCGCGAGGTGCTCGGGGACATGAAGGGTGCGGCGATGAAGCTCGGCCAACTGCTGAGCTTCGTCGACCTCGACCTTCCGCCGGACGTGCAGAACGTCTACCACGAGGCACTGGCGGAGTTGCGCGATGCCGCTCCGGCCTTCGATCCCGAGGCCATCGACGAGGTGCTGCGCGAGGAGTACGGCGCCGCGCCGGAGACGGTGTTCGCCTCGTTCGACCGGCAGCCGCTCGCGGCCGCCTCGATCGGCCAGGTGCACGCCGCGACCCTCGACGACGGACGCGAGGTGGTCGTCAAGGTCCAGTACCCCGGGGTCGCCGAGGCCGTGCGCTCGGACCTGCGCAACCTCGAGACGTTCCGGCCCATCGCCCGTTTCGTGGCGCCCAACCAGGAGATCGAGCCGCTCCTCGAGGAGTTGCGCGAGCGGATCGACGACGAACTCGACTACCAGCGCGAGGCCCGCTACCAACGGGCGTTCGCCAACCGCTACGCCGGCCACCCCTTCATCCGTGTTCCCGACATCATCGGCGAACTGTGCCGCCGACGGGTCCTGGTCAGCGAGCGCGTGCGCGGCGAGAAGTTCGACACGGTCGCGCAGTCGGGCGACGAGGCACTGTGCCAGCGCGTCGGCGAGATCGTGTTCCGCTACGCGTTCGGCTCGATCGGACGCTTCCGGCTGTTCAACGGCGACCCCCATCCCGGCAACTACCTGATCGAGCCCGAGGGATCCGCCGCCGACGGCGGTGTGCGGGTCGCGTTCCTCGACTACGGCTCGGTCAAGATGTTCACCCGCGAGAACTACGACGCGATGCGCTCGGTCGAGGAGTCGGTCGCGCACGCCGACCGGCACCGGGCGATCGACGCGCTGCGCTCCGCCGGTTTCCTCCCGCCGACGGCCCGGGTGGACGAGGAACTGGTCCACGAGTGGTTCCGGCTCTACACCCGCCCGGTCGTGGCCGAGCAGCCGTTCACGTTCACGCCCGAGTACGCCGCCGAGGTCATCCGCTCCAACACCGATCCACGCAGCCCGTACGGGGACGTGCTGCGCAAACTCAACCTGCCGCCGGACTACCTGCTGCTCAACCGCATCCAGTGGGGTCTGAACTCGGTCCTCGGACGACTCGGAGCCACCAACGACTGGCGGGCGATCCGCGACGAGTACGTCGCTGCCGGCGCCGCCCCGGCGACGGATCTCGGTCGGCTCGACGCGACCTGGTGGCGAACCCGCGAACCCGAGATCGACCCACCAGCCTGACCGCGCCCCACCGGGCCGGGTCGCGCCGTCCTCGGCAGCCCTGCCCTGGCCGGCCATCGGTCACCGCACCCGTCCGGCCGGGTGCACACCGGACCGGACGACGACGTGCCCCGGACCCACCGTGCGGCCCGGGGCACGTCGACGCAACCGGTGTCAGCGCGAACCGGACGTGTAGATGTCCTCGACGACGTGGCCGTACTTCTCGGTCACGACGTGTCGCTTCACCGACATCTTCTGGCTGAGCTCGACCCCGACCTCGAAGTCCTCGGGCAGGATGCGGAAGGTGCGGATCGACTCGGCCTTCGACACGGCCTGATTGGCCTCGTCGATGGCCTTCTGCACCTCGGCACGCAGGTCCGCGTCGTCGACCAGGTCCGCGACGGACTTGCCGGACTTGCCGTTGGCCTCCGCCCAGGTCGCGAACGCCTCCGGGTCGATGGTCACCAGCGCCGCGATGAAGGGACGGCCGTCGCCGACCACCATCGACTGGCTCACCAGCGCATGGGCCCGCATGCGGTCCTCGAGGATCGCCGGCGCGACGTTCTTGCCGCCGGCGGTGACCAGGATCTCCTTCTTGCGACCCGTGATCTTGAGGTAGCCCTCGCCGTCGAGCTGCCCGAGGTCGCCGGTGCGGAACCAGCCGTCCTCGAGGACCTCGCGGGTGGCCTCGGCGTTGTTGTAGTAGCCGCGGAAGATGCAGCCGCCCTTGATCGCGATCTCGCCGTCGTCACCGATGCGGACCGAGACGCCGGGCAGGGGCTTGCCGACCGTGCCGATCTTGAAGGCGTCGGGGCGGTTCACGTTGGTGGGCGCCGTGGTCTCGGTGAGTCCGTAGCCCTCGAGGATGAGCACCCCGATGCCGTTGAAGAAGTGGCCGAGCCGCTCCCCCAGTGCTGCGCCGCCGGAGACCGCGTAGCGGATCTCGCCACCCATCGCCGCCCGCAGCTTGCCGTACACCAGCTTGTCGAACAGCGCGTGCTGGAGCTTGGTGGCGAAACCGATGTCGCCGGCCGCCTGTTCGCGCGAGTACTGCTCGGCGACGGCCGCGGCGCGGTCGAAGATCTTGCCCTTGCCGTCACCGTGGGCCTTCTGCTGGGCGCCGTTGTAGACCTTCTCGAACACCCGGGGCACGGCGAGCAGGAACGTGGGGCGGAACATGCCCAGTTCCTCGAGCAGGTTCGGGATCCCGGTCGAGAAGCCGAGCTTGGCACCCGCGCTGATCACCGCGACCTGGATGTAGCGCGCGAAGATGTGGGCCAGCGGCAGGAACAGCAGGGTGCTCTCCCCGGCGCGCAGCACGTTGGAGATCGCCGACCGGCTCTGCTCGGAATTCCACACGAAGTTGCGGTGGGTGAGCTCACAGCCCTTGGGACGCCCGGTGGTGCCGGAGGTGTAGACCAGGGTGGCGAGGTCGTCGGCGCGTACGGTCGCGGCGCGCTCCTCGACCTGCTCGTCGGTGACCTGCGTGCCGGCCGCCTTGATGGCGTCCATGCCGCCCTGCTCGATCACGAACGCGTGGGCGCAGTCGGGCAGCCGGTCGGCGACCTGGTCGTAGATCGCCCGCAGCTCCGGGGTCTCGACCACGATGGCGACCGCGCCGGAATCGGAGACGATCCATTCGACCTGCTCGGGCGAGGAGGTCTCGTAGATGGGGACGCTCACGCCACCCGCCGCCCAGATCGCGTAGTCGAGGATGGTCCACTCGAGGCGGGTCGCGGACATCAGACACACCCGCTGGCCCGGCTCGATGCCCAGACCGATCAGGCCCTTGGCGACCGCCTGGATCTCGCCGACGAACTGGCCCAGCGTCCACTCGACGAACCGGTCCCCGACGCGGTGCGCCACCGCGATCCGGTCCGGCGCCGTGCGTGCCGCGTCGAACAACGGCCCGGTCAGGTTGACGTCGTCGGCGACGGCCACCTCGCCCGGGCTGGTGTACTCCTGCATGTCCTCTCCCCTCGCCTCGTGGCGCCACCTCGGTGGCGCCGGCTGCAGCCGGACGGCAGTCCGGTTCCGGTCTGCCGTGTCCCGCGGCCCTGCCGTCGACCTCTCGTCGTGGGCAGCACGGCCGCCCGCGGACGGCCGTCTCCCTGGGTTCGAGCCTAGCAAGCGGGCACCGGGATCCCGGGCGAGCGGAGCAGCCGATGCGACTACCGTTCGCCGGCCCGTGGCTGCCGCCAGGCGAGAGGATCCGACGTGTCCGTACGCACCGAGACCCGTGGCCGCGTCCGGGTGATCACGATCGACCGCCCCGAGGTCCGCAACGCCGTCGACCGTGCCACCGCCGCCGCGCTGCTCGACGCCTGCCAGCGCGCCGACGCCGATCCGTCGGTCGCGGTCGTGGTGGTCACCGGTGCCGGCGGCACGTTCTGTGCCGGTGCCGACCTGCATGCGGTCGAGGACCCGCAGCGGCGCAACCGGCTCGAGCGCGACGTCCGCGGTCCGATGGGGCCGACCCGGCGCACCCCGACCAAGCCGGTGATCGCCGCGATCGAAGGACACGCCGTGGCGGGTGGACTCGAACTCGCCCTGTGGTGCGACCTGCGTGTCGCCGCCGACGACGCCGTCCTCGGGGTGTTCTGCCGACGGTGGGGCGTGCCGCTCATCGATGGTGGCACGGTCCGCCTGCCCCGCGTCGTCGGGCTCGGACGGGCGCTCGACCTGGTCCTCACCGGACGCCCGGTGGACGCGCAGGAGGCGCTGGCCATGGGGTTGGTCACCGCTCTGGCGCCCAGCGGTCGGGCGCTGGAGTCGGCCGTGGACCTCGGCAGCCGGTTGGCCGAACTGCCCCAGCGGACCCTGCTCGCCGATCTCGCCGCCACCCGTGCCGCCTTCGACCGACCGTTGCCCGACGCCCTGCTCGCCGAGCACGACAGCGGCATGGCGGCGATCGAGGCCGGCGGCATGGCCGACGTCGCCCGCTTCCGCGCCGGTGGTGGCCGGTCGGGCGCACCCGCCTGAGCCCGCGCCCGAGCGGTCCCCGCGGCGGGCGGCGATCGCTCGGTGGCCGGGAGGCGGCGATGCCACCACACCCGCCCCGGCGGCGCTGCCCTAGCCTGCCACGTTCCGACGCCCGTTCTGCCGCGAGGACGACTTGAGCCGCGACGACACCTCCCCCGCCGACACCGGCGCCGTGCGCGAGAACCTCACCCGCGACGAGGCCCGGCAACGCGCCGCGCGTGTCCGCGACGTGCGCACCGTCGTGCACCTCGACCTGACCACCGGGTCCGAGAGCTTCGCGGCGACCTCGCGGCTGAGCTTCCGTACCACCGAGGACGGCGGCACCTTCGTCGACTGCACGGCCACCACGGTCCACCGCGTCGAACTCGACGGCGAGGTGCTGCCCCACGAGGTGGTCGAGGCGACCAGGATCCGGCTGCCGGGTCTGCACGCCGGCGAGCACGAACTGACCGTCGTCGCGACCATGGCGTACCGGCACGAGGGCAAGGGGCTGCACCGGTTCGTCGACCCCTCGGACGACCGCGTCTACCTGCACAGCCAGTTCGAGCCGTTCGACGCCCACCTCGTCTACGCCTGCTTCGACCAGCCCGACCTCAAGACCACGTTCGCGTTGACCGTCGACGCCCCCGAGGAGTGGGTGGTGGTCTCCAACGGCCGGGCGATCGAGCGTCCGACCGAGGGCGCCGCGGGCCGGTGGGTGTTCGAGCCCACGCCGCGCATCTCGACCTACATCACGGCGGTCGTCGCCGGCTCCTACGCCCGGTTCGCCGACGAGCACCACGGTCGTGAGCTCGGGCTGTACGTGCGCCGGTCGTTGGCCGACCACCTCGACACGCCCGAGATCTTCGAGGTCACCAAGCAGGGCCTGGACTACTTCGAGGACGTGTTCGCCACGCCCTACCCCTTCGGCAAGTACGACCAGCTGTTCGTGCCGGAGTTCTCGGCCGGGGCGATGGAGAACCCGGGCGCGATCACCTTCTCGGAGGTGTACGTCTTCCGCAGCAAGGTCACCGACGCCAACCGGGAACGCCGCGCGGAGACCATCCTGCACGAGATGGCCCACATGTGGTTCGGCGACCTCGTCACCATGCGCTGGTGGGACGACCTGTGGCTCAACGAGTCGTTCGCCACCTTCATGTCCGTGCTGGCGCAGGCCGACGCGACCCGGTGGCGCAACGCCTGGGTGACCTTCCTCGACGCCGAGAAGGCGTGGGCGAAGATGCAGGACCAGCTGCCCTCCACCCACCCGGTCGCCGACGAGATGCCCGACGTGGAGTCGGTGCACCAGAACTTCGACGGCATCACCTACGCCAAGGGCGCCTCGGTGCTGCGCCAGCTGGTCGCCTGGGTCGGGCAGGACGAGTTCCTGGCCGGGGTGCGCAACTATTTCGACCGGCACGCGTGGGGGAACACCGACCTCGGCGACTTCCTCGGTGCGCTCGAGGACGCCAGTGGTCGCGACCTCGCCGCCTGGCGCGACGAGTGGTTGCTGACCACCGGCGTGAACACGTTGACGCCCGAGGTGAGGCTCGCCGACGACGGCACCTACGCCGAGGTCACGCTCGTGCAGACGGCTCCGGCGCCGACCTGGGCCGGCCTGCCCGGCGTCCCCGCCCGGGAGCCGGTCCTGCGTCGTCACCGCGTCGCCGTCGGCGTGTACCGACGCACCGAGGCGGGACTGGTGCGCGACCAGCGGGTGGAGCTCGACGTCGAGGGTGAGCGCACGCCCGTGCCGGAGCTCGTGGGCATCCCGGCCGGCGAGGTCGTGCTCGTCAACGACGACGACCTCACCTACGCCAAGGTGGAGCTCGACGCCGCCTCGACCGACGTGCTGACCCGTGAGCTGCACGCGCTGGTGGAGCCGCTGCCGCGCGCCCTGGTCTGGTCCTCGACCTGGGACATGGTCCGCGACGGCCGCCTGCCCGCCCGCAGCTACGTCGACCTCGTCGTCAGCAACGTCGCCAGCGAGACCGAGGTGGGCGTCCTCCAGCGGCTGCTGCTGCGGGCGGTCGGCGCCGCCGAGCGCTACGCCGACCCGGGGATGCGCGTCGAGCTCCTGCGGCGCCTGACCCTGCACGCCCGGGCGTGGCTGGCCGATCTCGCGCCTGGCAGCGACCACCAGCTGGCGGTCGTGCGCCACTGGGCCGCGACCGCGCGCTCGGACGCCGACCAGCTCACCGCGGTGCAGCAGCTGCTCGACGACGAGCTGACCGTCGAGGGGTTGGAGCTCGACACCGACCTGCGCTGGTTGCTCGTGACGGCACTCGCCCGCGCCGGCGTGGTCGACGAGGAGCGCATCGCGGCCGAGCTCGCCCGCGACGACACCGACCTCGGTCGCCGGCAGGCGGCCACGGCGCGAGCCATCCGTCCTGACGCCGACGCCAAGGAACACGCCTGGCAGCAGCTCCTGGAGGACTCCTCGCTGTCCCACACGGTGTCGCGACAGATCTGGGGCGGCTTCAGCCAGCTCGACCAGGGCGACGTGCTCGCGTCCTTCGTGTCGCGCTACTTCGACGCGCTGGGGCCGGTGTGGCGGGAGCGCTCGTTGGACTGGGCGCTCGAGTTCTCCGAGGGGATGTTCCCGCAGTGGGCCGCCTCCCCGGACCTGGTCGACCAGGTCGACGCCACGCTCGCCGACGACGACCTGCCCCGTCCGCTGCGTCGGGTGCTGCTCGAGCAGCGCGACACGTTGGTCCGCACCCTCGACGCGCGGGCGTGCGACGCGGCCGTCGGCTGACCGGACCCGCTCCGGACGTCGGCGTCCCGACGAGCCACCCGGCACCTCTCCCGAGCTGACCAGGACCCCACCCGAGGAGGAGCACCGCCATGGCCGAGTCGAGCGTCTTCGACGAGCTCGTCGCCGCCAACGCCCGCTACGTCGAGCAGGGCGAGCACCGGGTGCTGCCGGTCGCACCGGCACGGCAGCTGGCGATCGTGACCTGCATGGACGCGCGCATCGACGTGTTCGCCATGGCCGGCCTCGCGCTGGGCGACGCCCATGTCTTGCGCAACGCCGGCGCGCGGGTGACCGAGGACGTCCGGCGTTCGCTGGCGCTGTCGACACACCTGCTGGGGACGCGGTCGGTCGCGCTCGTCGCACACACCCGGTGCGGCGTCCACGACCCCGAGGGCACCGCCTACGAGCGCATGTCGCAGACGATGGGTCGCGCCCCGGCCGACCGGGACTGGCGGACGTTCACCGACCCCCGCCGGGCGCTGCGCGACGACGCCGACGTGCTGCTGGCCTGGCCGGACCGACCCGACGGTTTCGTCGTCGGTGCCTACCTGTTCGACGTCGACACCGGCCGGCTCGAGCAGGTCGTCGCCCCGACCGCCGCCGAGCCGGTGTGAGCCCCCGTGACCGGTACGGCGACGACGTGCTCGCCGACCCGCGGGCACACCGGCGGGTCGTGCCGAGCGTCACCGTCACCCCGGGGCTGGTCGTCGAGGCCGACGGCGGCTTCGTCGGCCGGGCGGTCGCCTGCTCCGCCCGGGAGGTGACGCTGCGCGACCGACGTGGCCGCGAGCGCCGGTTCTCGCTCGAACCGGGCCTGTTCCGGGTGGACGACCAGCCGGTCCGACTCGTGGCCCCGGCGCGGCGGCCACCCGAGCCGGCGGCCCCGAAGGTCTCCAACAGCGGATCGGTGGCCGTCCCCGACGCGCCGGCGCGGGTGGCCCGCGCCAGCCGGATCCTGGTCGAGGGTGTCCACGACGCCGAACTGCTCGAGCAGGTGTGGGGGCACGACCTGCGCGTCGAGGGTGTGGTCGTCGACGTGCTGCACGGGGCCGACGACCTCGAAGCCGTCGTGCGCGAGTTCGGTCCGGGTCCGCGGCGACGCCTGGGCATCCTGCTCGACCACCTCGTCGCCGGGTCCAAGGAGTCGCGGATCGCCGCGACGGTGCGCCACCCCCAGGTGCTGGTGACCGGGCATCCCTTCGTCGACGTCTGGCAGGCCGTGCGTCCCGAGGTCGTCGGGATCGACGCCTGGCCGCAGGTCCCCCGCGGCGAGCCGTGGAAGGAGGGCGTCGCCCGTCGGCTCGGTCACGACGACCACCGCGAGCTGTGGCGACGCATCCGCACGTCGGTGACGACCTGGCGTGACCTCGACCAGTCGCTGATCCGCGCGGTCGAGGAGCTGATCGACTTCGTCACCGTCCCGACCGACTGACGGTCGGAACCGGTCGCCGCTGGGTCAGACGGTGTCGCCGGCCGAGCGACGCTGGCGCGAGCGCACCACGGCGAAGGTGACGCTGGCGACGAGGCCGCCCCAGACCAGCAGCAGGGCGACGACCATGAGGGCGATGGCGGGAGTGGTCATGGGATCGGCTCCGGCTCGAAGTCGCGGGTGGCGTCCGCGTGCCACGGACGCGAGGTCAGCACCAGTCCGAAGACCAGGGCGAGGGCGGCGGCACCCCAGCCGACGATGACCAGGAAGTCGATCGGCAGGCCCTCGTAGGGCTCGGTCAGCTCCCGCCGCAAATTGTCGAGGGTGACCGCACCGAGGAGCACCGGGGTGACGCCGATCAACGCGACGGTCCACCAGCGGCCCAGCGGCAGGTCCGACACCCCGTCGGCGTGCCGCCGCAGCTCCCCGAGCCGTCGCAGGGCCCAGGCGACCACGATCACCTCGACGAGGCCGACCACGGCCACCCCGAAGCTGTTGACGAAGTTGTCGACCGTGTCGAGCAGCGTGACGCCGAGCCCGGTGCCGTACAGCAGCGACACCAGGGCGGTGATGCCTCCGAGGATCCCGACGGCGCGGCGGCGGGTCCAGCCGAACTTGTCCATGACGGCCGAGGCGCCGGCCTCGGTGATGGAGATCAGCGACGACAGTCCGGCCGCGACCAGGGACGCGAAGAACAGCACCCCGAACGCCCGGTTGAGCGCCGGCAGCTCCGAGACGATGGTCGGGAACACCACGAACGCCAGGCCGACGCCGCCGGCGGCGACGTCCTCCACGGCCGCCCCCTGCGACGCGGCGAGGAAGCCGAGGGCGGCGAACACGCCGATGCCGGCCAGCAGTTCGAACGACGAGTTCGCGAACCCGGCGATGAACCCGTTGGTGGTCAGGTCCGCGCCCTTGCGTGGCAGGTAGCTCGCGTAGGTGATCATGATCGCGAACCCGACCGAGAGCGAGAAGAAGATCTGCCCGTACGCGGCGACCCACACGCTGCCGTCGCTCAACGCGCTCCAGTCGGGGCTGAACAGCGCGTCGAGACCGGCGGTCGCGCCCTCGAGCGTCAGCGCCCGCACCACCAGCACGGCGAAGGTGAGCGTCAGCAGCGGGATCAGGACCCGGTTCGCGCGCTCGACACCACGTCGCACGCCGCCGAGCAGCACACCCAGCGTGACGACCCAGACGAGCACCAGCGGGATCATCACCCCCGGGCGGATCCCGCCGAGGTCCCACGGCCCGGTGGCCCCGAGGTAGTCCTCGAACAGGAACGCCTCGGGGTCGTCCCCCCACGACAGGTCGAACGAGAACCACGTGTAGGCGGCGGCCCAGGCGATGACCACGGCGTAGTAGCTGGCGATGAGGAAGCACACGCCGACCTGCCACCAGCCGAGGAACTCCGCGCGTGGGTGCAGCCGCCGGAACGTCAGCGGTGCGCTGCCACGGAAGCGGTGCCCGAGCGCGTACTCGAGCACCAGCAGCGGGATGCCGGCGGTCAGCAGCGCGACGAGGTAGGGCACCAGGAACGCGCCGCCGCCGTTGTCGTAGGCGACGTAGGGGAACCGCCAGATGTTGCCGAGACCGACCGCGGATCCGATGGCCGCCAGCAGGAAGCCGGCCCGGGTCCCCCACTGTTCACGCTCTTCGGCCATGACCGCCTCGTTCTCCGCTCCGCCAGGACCTGCGAAGGACACCGCGTCCGGGGCCTTCCGCCGGACAACTCGCCCTGGCCGAGCGGCCATGGCCGTGGCAGATCGGTGCTTGCTAGGCGCGGCGACGCGCCGGCGGGTCAGCCGGAGAACGTGGCCGTCACGCCGGTGCCGTCCGGGTCGGCGCGCAGTTGCCACCCCGGACCCGGGTCCGCCTCGCGGGCGAGCCCCGCGGCATCGAGGTCGGGGGCGCGCAGCAGCGCGGCCGTGAGCCGCCCCTTGCAGACCTTCGTCCGGGCCGCGTTGGCGGCGCGGCCGTCGGGCCGCACGAAACGGACGGTCACGACGGCGAGACGCTCCCGCACGGCGAGGTCCCACACGCGGGCGTGCTCGGCCGGCAGCAGGTCCCACACCCGCCGGCCGGCGGCGAGACGCGCGATCGGACCGGCGAGCCGGTCGCGCCACCACGGACCGATCCCGCCGAGCGACGGCAGCCGTGCGGCCACCTCGAGGCGGTAGTCGGGCACGGGGTCGGCCAGGGCGACCAGCCCCAGCAGCGCCGAAACGATGCGTACGTCGGCGCCCGCGGTGTCCGGGTCGAGCTCGGCGAGCCCCGCGTTGCCGTGCACCACCCCGGTGTAGCGGCGGTGTCCCGGTCGCGTCGGGGCGTCGGGCAGGGCTTGCAGGAGCTTGCGGGCGTCGGCGACCTTCGCCGCGCCGACGCCCGCCAGGCGGGCGAGTGCCGCGTCGTCGAGGCCGTCGAGGTCGCCGGTCACCGCGGCGAGCAGCTCGCGCCGGGCGGGACCGAGCGGTCCGGTGTCGGCCGCCACCACGGCACCGTGGGGCGGACCGTCACCGCCGGGCGCCTTGCCCTTCGAGGGCGGCAACAGCACCAGCGGTCGGCTCACGGCTGGCGTCGCAGACCGAGCAGGACCGCCAGCGCGACCGACAGCCCGAGCAGCGTGACCCCGAGCGGGACGTGCAGCGACGAGGCGACGGCGTTGCCGGTGCGGTGTCCGACGTAGCCGAGTCCGGTCTGCCCGACGAGCCCGATCACCAGCACGACGGCGAGCCCGAGCGGGAGCGCACCGGCGCGGCGGACGAGCACCAGGCCGGCCTGCACCACGGCGAGCCCGAGCACCCCGTGCCCGACGCCGCCGTGGAGGCCGAACAGGCCGCCGTCGACGAACAGGGCCTGTCCGGCCAACGCCGCCTGCAGCAGGATCCCGAGCGGCACGAGCCAGCTGGCCACCCGCAGGGCGGTGTCGAGCCCGCCGGGGGTGGACGTCGCCGTCGCGGTCATGCCGTACCGCCGGCGAGCACCACGTCGAGGTCGACGTCGGCGGGCGTGTCGAACCGGAAGGTCGCGTGCCCGACCCGGTCCTGCGGGCCGACGCCGACCGCCACCATGCCCGCGGCCAGGGCCGCGTCGACGCCCGAGGTCGCGTCCTCGACGACGACACACGCCTGCGGCGCGACGTCGAGCAGTCGGGCGGCCTCGAGGAACAGGTCGGGGGCCGGCTTGGCCCGCTCGACGCTGTTGCCGTCGGCGATCGCGTCGAA
Organism: Egicoccus halophilus; assembly: GCF_004300825.1. Taxonomy (NCBI): domain Bacteria; kingdom Bacillati; phylum Actinomycetota; class Nitriliruptoria; order Egicoccales; family Egicoccaceae; genus Egicoccus; species Egicoccus halophilus. The sequence continues at coordinate 2,169,555 of NZ_CP036250.1, read as the reverse complement.
CGCCTCGGTCAGCTGCAGCTTGTCGAGCACCAGCCGGGCGTTCCTGCTCGACGAGCCGATCGCCACGCGCAGGCTGCGGGCCTTGGCGTCGTCCACGAGCTCCACCGCACCCGGCAGCGCGTCGGCCGGCGACATGTCGGCCAGCGAGGCGACGTAGTAGTCGTTCTTGCGGGTCATCCACTCCTCGAGCGTGGCCTCGTCGACCTCACGGTCGCCGAGCAGAGCGAGCAGCGACTCGCGCCGCGACAGGCCCCGCAGGGACTCGTTGGCCTCGCGGTCGAACGGCAGGCCCTCCTCGTCGGCGAGGCGCTGCCAGCCGAGATAGTGCTGTTCGGCGGTGTCGGTGATCACGCCGTCGAGGTCGAAGACGACGGCGCGCAGGGGCTCGGACACGGTGGCTCCTAGCGGCGGTGCGAGCGGCGGTGGACGGCGTCGCGGCGCACGCGACGGCCGCGGCGGTCGTCGCGCACGCTACCCGGCGACACCGAGGACCACGGTCGGCGTGCCGGTCACCAGCGGTCGTGGACGTGCTCGCGCACCGAGCGGTCGTAGAGGTCGGCGATGGCGTCGGTGGTGTCCTCGTCGAGCGGGGGGAGCTCCATGACGGCCGCGTTGGCGCGGGCCTGCTCCGGGTTGCGCGCGCCGGGGATGGCGAGCGTGACCCCGTCGCGGTCCAGCAGCCACCGCAGGGCGAGCTGGGCCGGCGTGACCCCCTCGGGCGCGAGGGCGGCGAACTCGCGGGCGGCGGCGACGCCGACCTCGTAGGGCACGCCGGCGAAGGTCTCGCCGACGTCGAAGGCCTCGCCGTGGCGGTTGAAGTTGCGGTGGTCGTCCTCGGCGAACTGCGTGTCCTCGGCGTACTTGCCCGACAGCAGTCCGCTGGCGAGCGGCACGCGGGCCAGGACGCCGACGTCGTGGGCGACCGCCTGCGGGAGCACCTCCTCGACGGGCCTCTGCCTGAAGGCGTTGACGATGATCTGCAGACTGGCGATGTCCGGGTGGGCGATCGAGCGCAGCGCCTCGTCGACCGTCTCGACGCTGACGCCGTAGGCCTTGAGCGCGCCCTCGTCGCGCAGGTCGTCCAGGGTCGCGAACACGTCGTCGGCGTCGAGGACGTCCGACGGCGGGCAGTGCAGCTGCACGAGGTCGAGCGCGTCCATCTCGAGGTTGCGGCGGCAGCGCTCGACCCACCGGCGGATCGCGTCGGGCGTGTACTCCGCGGCCACGTGGGGGTCCGCGCGCCGCCCGACCTTGGTCGCGACGAACAGCTCGTCGGCGTCGGTCCCGAGGTCGCGACGGAAGCGGGCGATGAGCTGCTCGCTGCGGCCGTCGCCGTAGACGTCGGCGGTGTCGAGCAGGCGGACGCCGGACTCGACCGCGGCGTGCAGCGTGGCGAGTGCGTCCTGCTCGGTCACCTGGCCCCAGTCACCGCCCAGCTGCCAACAGCCCAGACCGATGGGCGGGACGGACCGGCCGGTGTCACCGAGCGGGCGGGGTGCGTCGGACATCAGGGCGCTCCTTCGAGCAGGTCGGGTGCGGACTCGTACCACGTCGACGTCGTCTCCGGCTACCCGCTACCGCGGCCGGTCAGCACGATCCAGCCGACGACGACGCCGACACCGGCGGTCAACCAGGCGGTGTACTCGCCCACGTGGGCGGTGTGCACCGCACGCAGCGCCCGGACCGGCGCGCCGAGACGGCCCGGCTCGCGCCGACCACGCCAGCGTGCCGCCGCGACACCCCCCAGTCCGGCCGCGACCGCGGCGAGGGCCCCGGTCGCCAGCGAGGACGCCTCCCAGAACAACAGCGGCTCGACCACCGGCCGCGGCCAGACCCCCTCGCGACCGAGCAGCACCGCCACGTGCGCCGGCTGGTCGTGGAACCACCCGGCGGCCGTCGCCAGGGCCGCGCCCGTGCCCGGGACCAGCGGCACCAGCAGTCCGGTGGCGAGCAGCACGGCGGGCACCACGACGAACGTGCGTGGCAGGTGCGCTGCCGGCTCGGGATGGTCCTCGGCGACCTTCCCCAGCGGGTCGTCCGGAACGGGCCAACCGGTGACCAGGTGCGTGACGAAGCGCAGTACCGCGGCGCCGGTCAGCACCGCGGCCAGGTAGAGCACCGGCACCAGGGCGGACGCCCCGGCATCCTCGGCGGCCTTCGACAGCGCCGCCTTGCCCGCATAGAGACCCGACGGCGGCAGGCCGGCGAGGGCGAGCCCGCCCACGGCGAGCAGCACCGTCATCACCGGCAGCTCCTGCCACCGGCCGCTGAGGTCGGCCAACTGCAGCTCCCCGTAGTGGTGCAGCGCCAGGCCGGCGACCAGCAGCAGACCCAGCTTCATCGGGGCGTGGCCGAGCACGTAGGTGGCCACGGCCGCCGTGGCCTCGGGAGCGGACAGGCCGACGCCGGCGGCGGCGATGCCGAGGTGGGACACGCTCGAGAACGCGAGCAGGCGCTTGAGCTGGTTCTGGCACAGCGACATCACCCCCGCGAGGACGGCGGTCGACGCCCCGCCGACCAGCAGCACCTGGGCGACGGGACCGTGCACGTCCCCGCCCAGCGCCAGTCGGTCGATCCGCGCGATGCCGTACAGGCCGAGCGGCAGCAGGATCGCGCCGAAGAGCCCGGCGTGCTGGACCGTGGTCGCGGTGTGCAGGTCGGCATGGGCGAAGTGGAACGGCACCAGACCGGCCTTGACCGACAACCCGGCGACCACCAGCCCGATCGCCAGCGCCGCCCCGGCGCCCCAGGCCCCGGGGGTGAGCGTCTCGGCCACCGCGCCGAGGTTCGGCGTCCCGAGCTGGCCGTGCAGCAGGCCGACCCCCGACAGCAGCAGCACGGCACCCACCGTGCTGGTCACGGCCATGTTCATCGCCGCCGGCAGGGCCGCCGGATCGTCGGTCTTGCCCGCGGTGATCGCGTAGACGGTGATGCCCATCAGCTCCAGGAACACGAACATCGTGAACAGGTCGCCGGCCAGGACGAAGCCGTTGGCGGCGGCCAGCAGCAGCGCGGTCAACACGTGCGTCAGCCCGCCGCCGCGCGCCCCGGCGACGGCGAAGTGGACGAAGGCGGCGGTGATCAGCGCACTGATCAGCGTGACGAAGCCGGCCGCGACCGGGTCGGCGACGAACGGCACGCCGACCGGTAGCCCGTCGATCGGACGCCACTCCCCCAGGTGGTGCACCAGTGGACCGTCCATGGCGTGGCGCGTGGCCAGCACCCCCACCACGGTCGTACCCGCCGCCGTGAGGATCGCGACCACGTCCGGGGCGTACCGGGTCCCATCGACCACCGGGACGCGGGTCAGCGCGGCCCCCAGCAGCGGCAGGGCGACCAGCAGCGGCAGGAGCTGGCCCGCGTCAGCCACGGAGCACGTCCAGATCCTCGGGATCCAGCGTCTGGTAACGGCGCTGCACCCGTACGACACAGGCCAGCAGCAGCGCACTGACCGCGACGCCGACCACGATGTCGGTCACCGTGAGCGCCTGCACGAGCGGGTCGGCCAGCGCCGCGGTCGCGGGGACCTCGTCGTCGACGACGGGCGCCGTGACCCCTTCGCGGTGGCCGACGCCGATCAGCAGCAGCCAGGCTCCCGAGTGGACCAGGGAGGTGCACAGGACGGTGTGCAGCAGGTTGCGGGTGGTCACGATGCCGTACAGGCCGGCGCCGACCAGCCAGGCGGCCACCACCAGCGGCAGGGTGTCGGCGACGGCGCTCATCCCGGCTCCTCGCGTTCGAGCGGTTCCTCCTGGACCTCGGCCACGATGAGCAGCACGGCCGCACCGGCCTCGATGGCCACCAGCAGACTCAGGGCGAGGATCGTCCCCGACGACACCAGCTCGCCGAGGACCCCCAACGGCAGCACGTTGGCCAGGAACGCTCCGGCGACGACCAGCCCCGCGAGGCCGACGACGACGTAGCCACCGAGGCTGACCGCTTCGAGGATGTCGAGCTGCCGGTCCGGCGCGAAGTGGCGTTGGGCCCGGTAGCGGCCCGCGAGGAAGACCAACGCGAGGGCGGTCACGGCCAGGGCACCGGCCTGGAGACCGCCGCCGAGGCCGAGATGCCCTCGGAACGTGACGTAGACGGCGAACACGGCCGTGGGCACCACCAGGGCCAACGCGGCCGCCCGTACCGCGTCGGAGGTGGGTGGGGCCTCGCGACCGGGTGCGCCCGAACGCGGTTCGGACCGACGCTGCTCACCAGGCAGCTCGCGCAGCACCAGTTGCAGGCCTGCGGACGCCGCGAACAGTGCCAACGCCTCGCCCAGCGTGTCCGTGGCGCGCAGGTCGAACAGCACCCCCGACACCGTGTTGGGCGAGCGCTGCTCGACGGCGAGCTCGACCAGGGCCGCCGCGAGGTCGCTGTCGGCCGAGGTCGCCGGCGCCAGGTCCACCAGGCCGACCACGAAGGCCAGCGCCAGCATCCCGCCACCGGCGGCGAAGACCAGCAGTCGGCGACGGCCGCGCGTCCGGCGGCTGCTCATTCGGCCCGCCCCCGCAGTTCGGCGAGCGTCACGAAGATCAGCAGCGGGACGACCAGGCCACTGACGACCACCTGTGCCAACGCGGCGTCGGGTGCCATGTAGAGCAGGAACACGAGCGCGAGCACGAGCCCGAACAGGCCGAACACCAGCGCCTGGTGCACGGTGTCCCGGGTCAGCACCACGGCGGTTCCCAGGACCCCGACGAGCAGGACGGCCAGGATGCGGGCGACGGTCATTCGACCACGTCCGGGGCGTTGTTCCGCAGACGGTGCACGTCGCCACGCGCCAGACCGGCACGGGCCGTCGCGTGCGTGGCGACCGGCGCCGCCACCTGGAGCACACCGACCACGATCGCGATCCTGGCCGTCGTCCGGTCGGCTCCGAAGGTGGCCAGGGCGGCCAGCAGCAGCGCCGCCGAGCCGACGTGGGCCACCGGACCGAGGAAGTGCAACCGGTCGAGGGCGTCGGCGCCGAGCAGCACGCCCGCCACCGCGACCACGGCCGTCGCCACGAGCACCACCAGCGCGAGCACCGTCAGCACGGTCACAACCAGCGCTCCAGGGACCGGGCGTACACCAACGAGCCCGCCAGCGAGAGCACCGCCAGTGCCAGCGCCACCTCGAGGAACAGGGTGCGTTGCGCGGCCACGGCCACGACCACGGCGGTGATCGGGGCGAGCACGCTGGCCAGCTGCAGTCCGACGACCCGCGAGAGCGTGTCCCCGCGAAGGACGGCGGCAGCCCCGACGCACAGCAGGACCACGAGCGTGACCGCGGTGACGACCCAGGGCGTCACGGCGCCGGCTCCGACAGGCGTGGGTCGATCCGGGGCCCGGGCGTGGGACGCAGCACGTGCACGATCGCCGTCTGCTCCCGCCGGTCGAAGCCCAGCAGGATCGTGTTGGGCTGCAGCGTTGTGGCGATGATCGCCACCACGTGGCGGGTGGTGTCCCGGGCCCCCGACGGCCGACGGTCCTCCTCCGCGCCGGCGCGGTCGTCGTCACCGCCCTCGTCCGCACGCCCCTGCGGCGAACTGGCCCGGAAGGGCACCTCCTCGATGCTGCCACCGACCTCGCGCCGACCGAGCAGGTCGAGCAACGAGCGCGTCACGAGCCAGCTGTCCCGCAGGACCCCGACGACGATGGACGGCAGCAGCGGGAGCCACACGGCGACCGTGGCCGGCCGGTGACCGAGGCGCCGCCGCAGAGCAGCCCCGCCCACGCTGGCTGCGATCCCCAGCGCTGCGGCGGCCAGGAGGTCGTGCCAGTGCAGGCTGCCGGCGAACAGCAGCCAGACGCCGGCCACCAACCCGCCCTCGAGCAGCAGTCGGCCGCCGGTCCCCTGGTGTCCCTGGCGGGAGACGTCGTCGTCCACGATTGGCCCTCAGCCGGTCGGCGTGTCGGTGGGCGGGTCGATCTCCCGGGCGCCCTGCGCGGTCGCCAACTCCGCCGGGCGGGCGGACCAGGTGTCGGGCTGCAGTGCCGGTGTCGCGCCACCGGTCCCCCGGCGCACACCTCCGAGGATCTCCAGCAGGGCCTCGGTCGCCGAGATCCGCGGGGCCCAGCCGAGTTCACGGCGCGCCCGACCCGCGTCCAGCAGCGGTGTCCGCAACGCCAGGTCGAACCAGCCGACGTCGACCGGGTGGAGCCGGGCCGCCCACGTGGCCCGCACCGCGGTGCGGGCCAGCCGCACCGGGACGTCGACGGTGCGCGCCCCGAGCAGGTCGGCGATCTCCTCGAGGCCGAGCACCGGGTCGGCGGCCAGGTTGAAGGCCCCGCGCACGTCGCGGACGACACCGGCGTGGAACGCGTCGGCGACGTCACCGGTGTGCAGGGCCTGGAACTGCAGCCCCGGCACGTTGGGCAGGACGGGCACCGCCCCGGGACGCGCCAGGGCGTTGGGGAACAACGAGCCGAGGAACAGTCGGCGCAACCGCGACGCCGCCTCGGCCTTGAACAGCAGCGCCGGTCGCAGGCGCACGATCCGACGGGACGGCTCCCGGGCCTCGGCCGCGTCGAGCAGTCGCTCGACGTAGGCCTTCTCACGCGAGTAGGGCGAGGTGGGGATGCCGTGGGTGGGCCAGGACTCGTCGACGGCGCGCCCGTCCGCCGGACCGGGCGAGTAGGCCCCGACCGACGAGGCGTAGACGAGCACGGGCACGTCCTCGGCCTCGACGGCGGCCAGCACGTTCGCACTGCCCTCGGCGTTCACCCGCCAGAGTCGCGACAGGTCGCGGCTGGGCTGGATCAACCACACGAGGTGCACCACCGCATCCGCCCCGCGCACCACGCGTCGCAGGCCGTCGACGTCCTCGACGTCCCCCGACTCCCAGACGAGCTTGGGGTCCATGCTCTGGCGCGGTACGTGGCGGGCCACACCGACGATCTGCGTGACGGCGTCGTCACGGGCCAGCGCACGGACCACGCTGGTCCCCACGTTGCCGGTGGCACCCAGGACGACGACGCGCATCGGCGGCACTCCCGTTCTCGCTTCGCACGTGGTCTCCCTCGTGCGCGGACCTCGTGCGGGGGGCGGTGACGCTAAGCGCGGTCGGCGTCCGACGCAGGGGACGGCCCTGCCGAACGGTCGCGGCAGGGCGCAGGACGGCGGCCGTTCGGCCACACCGTCCAGCGGGTCCGGACGAAGTCGGTGGCCGAACACCGTGCACGCGTCCACATCCGCATCCGGCTTCGACCATGATCCGCCGCACGCACAGGGAGGTGTGCGACCAACGACCGAGGGGATGGCGGATGCCTGAGTTCGACCTCGAGACGATCGACCTCGTCATCATCGGCTTCTACATCGTCGGCATCCTCGCCATCGGGTTCTGGGTCGCCCGTGGGACCGAGGACTCCGAGGGCTACTTCCTGGCCGGGCGCGGCATGGCATGGCCGCTGGTCGGCTTCTCGCTGATCGTCACCAACTTCTCCGGGACCCAGTTCCTCGGGCTGGCCGGCGCCGGCTACGACACCGGGATCGCGGTCTGGAACTTCGAGTGGATGGCGACCCTCGTCCTGCTCGTGTTCGCCGTCCTGATCCTGCCGATCTACCTGCAGTCGAAGATCCAGACCGTCCCCGAGTTCCTCGAGTTGCGCTACGACCGTCGCTCCCGGTGGGCCTTCTCCGGCTTCACGGTCGTCTCCGGCATGCTGATCGACTCCGCCGGTGCGATGTTCGCCGGCGCGCTGGTGCTGCAACTGCTGTTCCCCGAAGTCCCCCTGATGGTCCACATCGTGGGCATCGCCCTGCTCGGCGGCATCTACGTCATCCTCGGCGGCCTCAAGGCCGTCATGATCACCGACACCATCCAGGGCGTGCTGCTGTTCGTGGCCAGCGGCATCATCTTCGTGCTGGTCTTCCGCGAGTTCGACTTCGACTGGGGCGCGATCCCCGAGCTCGCCCCCGAGGGCGGGTTCACCGTCGCCCCGCCACCGGACGACGACTTCCTGCCCTGGCCCGGCATCTTCACCGGTGCCATCTGGCTCGGGTTCTACGTCTGGGTCACCAACCACGTCGTGGTGCAGCGGGTGCTGGCGGCGAAGAACCTCGACCACGGCCGCTGGGGCGCGCTGTTCGCCGGCCTGATGCAGCTGCCCCTGCTGGTGCTGTTGATCTTCCCCGGGATCCTCGCCCGTGCGGTGTTCGAGGACCTCGAGGACCCCGACCTCGCCTGGCCGGCGCTGATCTTCGAGTTCATCCCGGTCGGCCTCCGGGGCCTGATCGTCGCTGCCCTGATCGCCGCGCTGATGTCGACGCTGGACTCGGTCCTCAACGGCGCGTCGGCGCTGGTCATCAACGACTTCGTCAAGGTCCGCGACAAGGAGTACAGCGAGCAGCAGCTGCTGCGCATGGGCCGCATCCTCGTCGGTGTCTTCATGGTGATCGCCGCGGCCTGGGCCCCGGTCATCCTGCAGTTCGACACCCTGGTCGAGTACTTCCAGTCCTTCCTCGGTTACGTGACGATGCCGGTGGTGATCGTCCTGCTCAGCGGGATCTTCTGGAAGCGCGCCTCCGCGGCGGGCGCCTTCTGGACCCTCGTCGTGGTGACCCCGCTCGGTCTGGCCGGGTTCTTCTCGGGCGAGATCTTCGGGTGGCACGACATCCAGTTCCTCTACGGCACCGGCATCATGGTCGTGCTCAGCGTGGTCAGCCTGGTCGCGATCTCGCTGATGACCACCGCACCCGATCGTGAGGCCATCAAGGAAGTCGTCTTCGACCGTGGCACCTGGGCGCAGGAGTCCGAGGAGCTGCAGGGCAAGCCGGTCTACAAGAACTACCGATGGCTGTCGCTGGCACTGTTCATCCTGACCGTCGTGGTCGTCGTCCCCTTCATCTGACACGTGTCCCCCGACCGTCCCCGTCATGTCGACGGCAGGCCCGAGACAAGGAACCGGCCATGGTGATGTTCCCGACGACCGTGCTGGTCGCCACCGACGGGACGGGACTCAGCCGCCGCGCGCTGCTGACTGCCGTCGAACTGTGCCGCGCGACCTCGTCACCGCTGCACGTGGTGCACGCCAAGGTCACCTCGACGGTGCTGCGGGGGCGACCGATGACGCCCCAGCAGCGCACCGCCACCGAGGAGGAGGGCGAGCAACTGCTCGCGCGCGAGGCCGCCGCAGCCGCGGAGGCCGGCTGGGAGGTCGCCGGCACGCACCTGCGGCACGGTGAGCGCACCGACCGCGTCATCGCCAAGGTCCAGGAGGAGCTCCAGGCGGGACTGCTGGTGATCGGTGCCAGCCGCAGCGGCTCGGTCGTCGAGCGGCTGTTGACCCCGACCGGGACCGGCACCGTCCGCAAGGCGTCCGGTTCCGTCCTCGTGGTCCGGGACTGAACGCCGGACGACGAGGTCGGATCACTCGGCGAGGCGGCGGTTGGCCTCGGCGCCCATGAGCAGCAGTCCGCCGTCGACGTTGAGCGACGTGCCGGTGGTGTAGGCGGCCTGCGGCGAGGCCAGGTAGGCCACGGCGTGCGCGATCTCGAACGCGTCGCCCGGACGTCGGACCGCCAGGCCCGGGCGGGAGGTCGTCCGAGGGTCGTCGTCGTGCTGGTCGGTCATCTTCGTGGCGATCTCGCCCGGCGCGACGGCGTTCACCGTGACGCCGTGCTCCCCCAGTTCGAGCGCCATCACCTTCAGCAGCAGGCCGAGCCCGCCCTTCGCCGCGCAGTACGCCGACGAGCCCCGCAGCGGCACGTGTTCGTGCACCGAGGTCACGGCCACGATGCGCCCCCCCTCGCCGCGTCGGACCATCGAGCGCGCGGCGGTCTGCATCACCAGGAAGGCCCCCGTCAGGTCGACGTCGAGCACCTGTCGCCACTCGTCGAGTCCCTGGTCGAGGAACGGCGTCTCGGATCCTTCCCCGGCGTTGTTGACCAGCACGTCGAGGTGACCGAGCTCCTCGATCAGCTCCTCGACCACCTTCGGACTCGCCAGCGGATCGGTCAGGTCGAGGCGACGCACCACGGCGCGCTGTCCGATCGTCTCGATCTCCCCGGCGGTGCCCCGGGCTCCGTCCTCGTTGCCCGCGTAGGTGAGTCCGACGTCGTAGCCGGCGCGGGCGAGGACGACGGCGGTGGCCTTGCCGATGCCGGAGCTGGCCCCGGTGACGATCGCGGTGCGGGACACGGGCGGATCCTTCGGTCGTCGGAGCAGGTGGAGCGAGGACCACAGCCTGCGTGGCCGGGACCGCCACGGCCCCGCGGTGGCAGCACCAACGGCCGGGGACCGCGCCTGGCCGCCCGGCCGGTCGGCTGCCAGCATCGCTACGCCCGCGACCTGGAGCGAAACGTCCGTGAGCCTCTCCGACCGTCGTCCCGACCTGGACCCCGCCGTGGCGGATCGGCTCGACGCCCTGACCCCGTTGTTCCTGCCGGCGCTGCGTGACAGCGCGGGCCGCCACGACCTCGACGGGCAGGTGCCCGACCTCGGGGTCGACGCGGTCCGACGAACCCTCGACGGTCTGGGCGCTGGCGAGCTGCGCGACGGCACCGGTGCGGGCGTCGAGCAGACGCAGCGCTCGGGACCCGGTGCCCACGACGACGCACACCTGCGCGCCTTCGAGGCGCTCGCCCGGGTCGAGTACGGCGAGGCCCGGATGCACCGACGCAGCGCCCGCCCGTGGCTGCAGGCACTCGACGTGTCCGGCTACGCCCGTCCGTATGCGCCCGAGACCGAACGCGCCGCGGCGCGGCGTCGGCACCTGGCGGCCTGGCCCGCGACGATCGAGACCGCCGTCGACACCCTCGACGACGTTCCTGCCCCGTTGGCCGCTGGTCTGCTGCGGTCGGTGCACGGGGTCGCGACCGGGGTCGACCCGGACGAGGAGCACGCCACCGAGGCGATCGCGGCCCATGCCCGCCTCGTCGGGCACCTCGAGCGACTCGCGACCGACGGGGACCCCGACGCCGCCCTCGGCGGGGAGCTGTTGGCCCGCTGGCTCGGTGCCGGCGAGGCCATGGAGGTCGACCTCGGGGCACTCGAGGCGACGTCCGACCGCGAGCGCGACCGGCTGACGGAGCTGTTGACCGAGGCCTGTCGCGCGATCGATCCCGACCGCCCGACCCGTGCCGTCGTCGCCGACCTGCTCGACGACCATCCCGACGCCGCAGGGGTGCTGACGACCGCACGTGAGCTCACCGACGAGGTGCTCGCGTGGGTCGACGGAGCCGGCCTGCTGCCCGAGCTCGGTGGCACCTGCGAGGTCGCCCCGAGCCCACCGTCCCGGCGCTGGGCGACGGCCATGATGTCGTGGTCGGCCACCTACGAGCCCGATGGACCGTCGTTCTACTACATCACGCCCCCGGACCTCACCTGGGACCCGCAGCGCCAACGTTCCTGGCTGTCGGCGTTCTCGCACAGCACCCTGCCGTCGACCACGGTGCACGAGGTCGCACCCGGCCACTTCTCCCACGGCCGGGCCCTTCGCCGGCTCGACAGCGACGTGCGTCGGCACCTGCACTCGGCGTCGTTCGTCGAGGGTTGGGCCCACTACGCCGAGGAACTGCTGGTCGAGGAGGGGTACCGCGCACACGACCCACGTTTCCAGGCGGGCGTCGCGCTCAAGGCGCTGCTGCGGGTGACCCGGCTCGCCGTCGCCATCGGCCTGCACCGACGGACCATGGGCTACGACGAGGCCGTGCAGCGCTTCCGTGACGACGCCCTGCTCCGCGACGCCCCGGCCGAGGCGGAGGCCGCCCGGGGCACCTTCGACCCGACCTACGGCCGCTACACGTGGGGCAAGCTCGAGATCCTGCGGCTGCGCGACCAGGCACGCGCCCGCTGGGGTGCCGGGTTCACGGCGCGGCGATTCCACGAGGCCGTGCTGGCGCTCGGTGCGCCCCCACTCGGGCTGTTGCCGGCCGCCCTCGACGCCGCGGACGACGAGGCCTCGACCACCGGGCCGTGACGGCCCTCGCGGGGCATCGTCGTGCCCCCGACCGGGGACCGGGGGCACGACACGACGGGGCCGCCCGCGGACGGTGTCAGTCGCGCGACGACGACCCCGCGTCCGAGGGGCTGTCGGCGCCGGCGGCGCTGATCGCCGCCTCCTGCTCCGCCTGCTGCTCGGGATCGGGCGGGCTGTCCTCGGCGACGGCCTCCTCGATCTCCGGCGGCGGCGGGCCGGTGCGCACGTCGTCGACGATGCGCGCCGTGATGGCGGCCACCGGCACCGCCAGGAACGCACCGAGGATCCCCAACAGCAACGAGCCGGCCGTGATCGACAGCAGTACCACCAGCGGATGCAGGTGGATCGCCCGGCCGAGGATGATGGGCTCCAGGACGTTGCTCTCGAGCTGCTGCACCGCGAGCACCAGGCCCAGGACGATGAGCCCGGTCGTCAGTCCGCCGTCGGCGAGGGCGACCAGCACGGCCAGCGCACCGGTCGTGACCGCACCGACGATGGGGAACAGTCCACCGAAGAAGATCAGCACGGCCAACGGCAGTGCCAGTGGCACGTCCAGGATCAGCAGGCCGACGCCGATGAAGACGGCGTCGACGAACGCGACGAGCAGCTGGCCGCGGAAGTACTTGCCGAGCGTCTCCCAGGCCTGGTCGAGTGACTGACGAGCCCGCGCACGTCCACGACGAGGCATCGTGGCGACGAACCCGTCACGCAACCGCTTGCCGTCCTTGAGGTAGAAGAACAGCACGACGAACAGCAGCAGGAACCCGATCAGCGCCTCGAACGCGGCGAACGCCGCGCCGGCGGCCTGGCCGGCGTACTCGCCGAGGTCACCGAGTTGGTCCTGGGCCATCTCGACCAGGTCCGACAGCCCGCCGACCTGGAGCCCGAACGGCTCGTCGTCGAGCCACGCCTCGATCTCGTCGATGCCTTCGGTGGCGGACTCCGTGAGTTCCGGGATCTGGTTGACCACCAGGGGCACCATCGCGCCGATCACCCCGGCGATCGCACCGACGGCGATCAGGATGGCGAGCAGCGACGACAGCGCGTCGGGCACCTTGACCTTGCGCAGGGCGTTGGTGATCGGCCGCAGCAGGGTCGCCGGGAACAGCGCCAGGACGACCGGGATCACCAGCACGGTGACCATCGACATCAGATAGAGCACGACCGCGACGATCGCCAGGATGCCCAGCATCGCCCAGCTGGTGCGCCCCGTTCGCCACAGGCGTTCGGTTCCTGGAGAGGGTGACGGCGGTGCGCTCACGGGCAGGGGCTCCTGGATCGACGACCTCGACGGTAGGTGTCCGCGCAGCGGACGACAGCGGGCGGCACCGACCAACGACGGGACGACCGGCGCGCTCGCCGTGCCACCCCGCCGGCTCGCTCCGCGCGCCGGACCACGTCCGACTCGACGACACCAGGTGGTGCGCACGGCGTGCGCGACTGCGCGTGCAGCAGTCGGACGGCCCCGGGAAGCGGGCCGTCCGCCCCCTGCAGTCGCGCACCACCCGGCCGACCGGTTTCCTACCGCGCGCGCCGCCGCGCTCCGCTCCGTCTGTCAGGACCCTCGATGCTCCGCTCCCGCCTCGCGACCGACCTCGGCCGGCTCGCGCTGAACCTGCGCTTCGCCTGGTACGGCCCGACCCGCGCCGTCTTCGAGGAGCTCGACCCGGTCGCCTGGGAGCGCACCGGGCACGATCCGGTCCGCCTGCTCGAGCAGTGCGGGGACCAACTCGACGCGGCTGCCCGGCGGCCGGGCTACGCCGCCCGGGTCCAGGACGCCGCCGAGGAACTCGCCACCTACCTCGACGCCGACGACACGTGGTACGCCCGCAGTGGGGGCGACGCGAGCCGCGTGGTCGCCTACTACTCGGCGGAGTTCGCCCTCGCCGACTGCCTGCACACCTACTCGGGTGGGCTCGGCGTGCTCGCCGGTGACCACCTGCGGTCCGCGTCGGACCTCGGCATCCCGTTGGTGGGGATCGGTCTGGCCTACCGCGACGGCTACTTCCTGCAGCGGCTCGACGCGTCCGGATGGCAGCACGCCGAACCGGCACGCAACGACTTCCACCGCGCCCCGGTCAGCCCGGTCGTCGGCGCCGACGGCCAGCGGCTGACCGTCGAGGTGCCCATCGGTGACGGCCGCGTGGTCGCCCAGGCCTGGCACGTCGCCGTCGGCCGGATCTCGCTCTACCTGCTCGACACCGACGTCGAGGCCAACCTGCCGCACCACCGGGACATCACGGGGCAGCTCTACGGCGGCGACGACGACCTGCGCCTCCGCCAGGAACTCGTGCTCGGGGTCGGCGGCGCGCGCCTGCTGGAGGCGCTCGGGGTCGAGGTCGCGGTCCACCACCTCAACGAGGGCCACGCGGCCTTCGCCGGTCTCGAGCGGCTGCGTACGCACCTACGCGCCGGTGCGGACCTGCCCGCGGCCATCGAGCAGGTGCGCCGCGAGCTGGTGTTCACCACGCACACCCCGGTGCCGGCCGGCCACGACGAGTTCGGCTGGGACCTCGCCGCGTACCACCTCGGTCCGTTGGCCGGCGAGCTGCAGGTCGACTTCCCGGCGCTGTGGCAGCTGGCCACGGCACCCGGTGAGGAACGGTGGTCCCAGACGGTGCTGGCGCTCGCCCTGGCCGGCCGCGCCAACGGCGTCGCCCGCCTCCACGGTGAGGTGTCGCGCCGGATGTGGGCCCGGTTGTGGCCCGACCGCGCGGTGGACGACGTCCCGATCGGGCACGTGACCAACGGCGTGCACCCCGGACTGTGGGTCGGCCCGGAGCTGGCGGCACTCTTCGACGCCCGGCTCGGTGACGACTGGCGGGCCGGGGAGGGACCTGCCGTGTGGCAGGACGTCGCCAAGATCGAGCCGGCCATGTTGTGGGGCACCCACGTGCGTGCGCGGCGCCGCCTCGTCGGCGAGGCGCGCGACCGGCTGGCAACGCAGCGTCGTCGGCTGGGCGTCGGCACCGACGGCCGAGGGCTGGACCCCGACGCGCTGACGATCGGTTTCGCCCGCCGGTTCGCGACCTACAAGCGCGCGACCCTGCTCGCGCACGACCTCGACCGGCTCGCGGCCATCCTCGGTGACGACGAGCGTCCCGTACAGGTGCTCGTGGCCGGGAAGGCGCACCCGCGCGACGACGCCGGCAAGCACCTCATCCAGCACCTGGTCGGGTTGTCACGCGACCCGCGGCTCAAGGGCCGGCTGGTCTTCCTCGAGGGCTACGACCTCGACCTGGCCCGCTCCCTGGTCGCGGGGGTGGACGTGTGGCTCAACAACCCGCTGCGCCCACTGGAGGCGTCGGGGACCTCGGGCATGAAGGCCGCGATGAACGGGGTGCTGAACCTGTCGATCCTCGACGGCTGGTGGGACGAGGCCGTCGCCGACCTCGCCCCGCACGCCGAGGTGGGCTTCGGGTGGGCCATCGGTGACCGCGAGGAGGGGGGCGACGAGCACGCCCGTGCCGCCGCCGACGCCGACGCGCTCTACCGCCTGCTGGCCGAGCAGTTGGTCCCCACCTTCTACGACCGCGACCACGACGGCGTGCCGCACCGCTGGGTCACGATGATGCGTGACGCGATCGGGCTGCTCGCCCCGACCTTCTCGACCCACCGCATGGTCGGCGACTACGTCACCGGGGCGTACCGCCTGGTGCCTGCCCGCTCCGAGGCGGTCTGACCGACGTGCCGACCGCACGAGCGCGGACGTCTCACGCGAGGCCGGCGGCCCGGCGCAGGCGGTCCTGGACCGCCCGCCCGACGCCGGCCTCGGGGACGGTCTCGACGACCAGCACGTCGACGCCCGCGTCCTCGGCGTCCCGCAACAGGCCGTAGAGCCGGCGTGCCAGGTCAGCGGCATCCGTGAAGCGGCCGATCTCGAGGACGTCGTCGGGCGCCGGCGCGCGGGCCACCAGGCCCACCCGGGCACCACTGGCCGCCAGATGCCGGGCGGCGGCGGCGGCCCGGGCCGGAGCGGCGAGCTCGACCCGACACCGCGGGGCGTAGTGCCGGTAGCGGGTACCGGGCGAGGCCCGCCGGGCGTCGGGGGTCGCCGCCCCCAGCAGACCGAGCGACTCCCGGGTCACCGAGCCCTCACGCAGGACCACCGGACGCTCCCCGCGGGCGTCGACGACCGTGGACTCGACCCCGACCGTCGTCGGTCCGCCGTCGAGGACCACGTCGACGGCGGTTCCCAGGTCGGCGGTGACGTGGTCGGCCAGCGTCGGCGAGGGTCGGCCGGAACGGTTGGCCGACGGGGCCGCGACCGGCAGACCGCTCGCGTGCAGCAGCGCCTGCGCGACCGGGTGATCGGGAATGCGGACCGCCACGCTGGCCAGACCACCCGTCGTGACCGCCGGCACCCGCGGGTGCGCGTCGAGCACCAGGGTCAACGGCCCGGGCCAGTACTCGCGCGCCAAGCCACGTGCGAGCGGCGTCCAGACCGCCACCGTCGGCACCTGTTCGTCGTCGGCGAGGTGCACGATCAGCGGATTGTCGGCGGGCCGCCCCTTGGCCGCGAAGATCCTCCGGACGGCGGGGGCGCGCAGGGCGTCGGCGCCCAGTCCGTAGACCGTCTCGGTCGGGAAGGCCACCAGCCCGCCGGCCCGCAGGGCCGCCGCGGCGCGGGCCAGCGCCGCGGGGTCGACGGGGACCGTCACGGTCGACTCCTCCCTGCCGGGCTCGACTCGGGGTCGCTGCGAGCAGGTCAGGATAGGCCAGCCCCGCGAGGACGAGGTGTCAGCCGGTGAGCCGGGCCAGCTCCTCGAGGTCGAGGTGCAGGGTGAGCTGCAGGGGACCCCCCGGCGCGCCGTCGGTGTGCCAGGCCTCGGCGTTGCACGCCAGCACGTAGGGCGGTACCAGCGAGGCCAGCAGCTGCAGGCCGGTGTGCCACTCCTCGGCGGTCTCGACCGGCAGCTCCCCCAACTCGTGGCCGTGCGGACCGACGACCGCCACGCGACGTGCCTGGCGCAGGGAGCGCGGGAGCACCGGATGCAGCTCCACGCGGAGCTGGAACGGCTCACCGGACCCGTCCCTCGTGGCGGCGAGCTCCCACAGGTCGTGCTGGAAAACGTCCGTGCCGACCACGGCCAGGTCGTCCGCACCGTCGACGACCAGACGGCGAGCGCGGGGTCGTTCGGAGCCCATACCGCGTCCTCCCTCCGGTGGTGGACCGAGGCAGCCTGCCGCAAGGCCGGACGGTGGTTCCGCGGTGGGCCCAACGGACGGCGGTAACCGTGCCTCGACTCAGCTGGACTGGGAGGGTGGTTCACGGTACGCGACCGCGTCGGCGGCTCGCGCCCGAGGCCCCGACCCGCTAGACACGTGGCCGACAGGGAGCGGAGCATGGTCGACGAGTACGACGTCGTGGTGATCGGCGCCGGCCCCGCCGGCGAGAACGTGGCCGACCGTGCGCGCCGACACGGGTTGTCGGTGGTGGTCGTCGAACGGGAGCTCGTCGGCGGGGAGTGCAGCTACTGGGCGTGCATGCCGTCCAAGGCGCTGCTGCGTCCCGGGGAGGTGCTGGCGGCCGCGCGCGCCGTCCCGGGTGCCGCGACCGCGGTGACCGGGAGCATCGACGCCGAGGCCGCGCTCCGGGCCCGCGACCGTGCCGCGTCCGGGTTCGACGACCAGGGGCAGGTGTCGTGGCTCCGGGAGGCCGACATCACGCTGGTCCGGGGACAGGCGCGTCTGGCCGGCCCCCGGACGGTCGAGGTCACCACCGCGGACGACACGACCCGTCACCTGACCGCACGCCGGGGGGTCGTCGTCGCCGTCGGCACCCGCAGTGCCGCTCCGCCGATCGAAGGTCTCGATCGGACCCGGGTATGGGACAACCGTGCCGCCACCGAGGCGTCCGCGGTCCCCCGCCGGTTGCTGGTCCTCGGCGGTGGCGCCGTGGGGGTGGAGCTGGCACAGGCCTGGCGGCGGCTCGGGTCCGAGGAGGTCACGCTGGTCGAGCGCGGACCGCGACTGCTGTCCACCGAGGAACCGGCCGCCGGCGAACTGCTCGGTGACGCCCTGCGCGTGGACGGGATCCGCGTCGAGCTCGGCGCGGAGGCCGTCGAGGTGCAGCGCGCGAGCGACGACGCCCCGGTCGAGCTCCGACTCGCCGACGATCGCACGCTCGTCGCCGACGAACTGCTCGTCGCCGTCGGTCGTCGCGTCCCCAGTGACGACCTCGGCCTCGACACCGTCGGCGTCGAGCCGGGCCCCCGGGGCGTCGTCGCGGTCGACGACCACCTGCGCGTGCCCGGACACGCCTGGCTCTTCGTCGTCGGCGACGCCAACGGTCGGGCGCTGCTGACCCACCACGGCAAGTACCAGGCCCGCCTGGTGGGCGACGCGCTCGCCGACCTCGAGGTGGACCCGCCGTGGGCCGACCGGCGGGCGCTCACCCGGGTGGTCTTCACCGACCCGCAGGTCGCCTCCGTCGGGCTGACCTCACGGCAGGCCCGCGAGGCCGGGCTCGACGTCGTCGAACGGCAGGTCGGTCTCGACAGCGTCGCCGCCGCGTCCCTGCTCGGTCAGGGCCTGCGCGGGCTCGCCCACCTGGTGATCGACACCGGGAGGGACGTCGTGGTGGGTGCCACCTTCGTCGGCCCCGGTGCGGGCGAGTTGCTGCACGCCGCCACGGTCGCGATCGTCGGCGAGGTGCCGCTGTCGCGCCTGGAGCATGCGGTGCCGCCGTTCCCGTCCATCTCGGAGGTGTGGTTGCGCCTCCTCGAACAGCATCGAACGGAAGGCCGACGATGACCTCCCCCACGTCCGAGGACCTGGCCACGCAGGTCCGGCTCCTCTCCGGCCGCGACAACTGGAGCACCGAGGCCGTCGAGGGGCACCGACCGGTCGTGGTGGCCGACGGCCCGCACGGGGTCCGCCGGCCCGACGCCGACCAGCTCGGGATCGGTAGCGCCCTGCCGGCCACCTGCTTCCCGACCGCGTCGTCGTTGGCGGCCAGCTGGGACCTCGACCTGATCGAGCAGGTGGGCGCCGCGCTCGGTCGTGAGTCGCGCGCCCGCGACGTCGACGTGCTGCTCGGACCGGGGCTCAACCTCAAGCGGCACCCGGCCGGCGGACGCAACTTCGAGTACTTCTCGGAGGATCCGCTGCTGTCGGGCCGGATGGCGGCCGCGATGGTGCGCGGGCTGCAGTCCCAGGGGGTCGGAGGCTGTCTCAAGCACTTCGCCGTCAACAACCAGGAGGCCGGACGCATGGTCGTCGACGTGCTCGTCGACGACCGCACGCTGCGCGAGCTGTACCTGACCGGGTTCGAGATCGCCGTGCGCGAGTCGGCACCGTGGACGGTGATGTGCGCCTACAACCGGGTCGGCGGCACCTACTGCTCGGACCACCGCTGGCTGTTGACCGACGTCCTGCGCGACGAGTGGGGCTTCGACGGGGTCGTGATGAGCGACTGGGGTGCCGTCAACGACCGGGCCGCCGCGGTCGCCGCCGGGCTCGACCTCGAGATGCCCACCAGTGGCAAGGCGTTCGACCGCGAGGTGGTCGCCGCGGTCGAGCGCGGGAAGCTCGACGCCGCCGCGGTGGAGCGCAGCGTGGCACGGCTCGCGCGCTTGGCCGAGCGGGCCGAGTCGGCCGTGGCCGACGGGCTCGCGGGCGCCGACGACGCCGAGGCCCATCACGTCCTGGCCGGCCGCGCCGCCGCGGCCGGCACGGTGCTGTTGACCAACGACGGGATCCTGCCGCTGGCGTCCCCGGGCCGCCTGGCCGTGATCGGCGGCTTCGCGACGCGACCCCGCTACCAGGGGGCGGGCAGCTCCCAGGTCACGCCCACCCGGCTCGACACGGCACTCGACGCCTTCCGCGACCGACTCGGCGACGACACCCGCGTCGCGTTCGCCCCCGGCTACGCGCTGGACGGTTCGACCACCGACACGCTGGTCGAGGCCGCCGTTGCGGCCGCCCGCGACGCGGACGTGGCCGTGGTGTTCGCCGGGCTCCCCGGCGCCTACGAGTCGGAGGGCTTCGACCGCGACCACCTGCGGCTGCCCGACGGGCACACCCGTCTGGTCGAGGCCGTCGTGGCGGTCAACCCCCGGACCGTGGTCGTCCTCGCCAACGGCGCGCCGGTCGAACTGCCGTGGGCCGACCGGCCCGCAGCACTGGTGGAGGGTTACCTGGCCGGACAGGCCGGCGGCAGCGCGATCGTCGACGTGCTGCTCGGCCACGCCGAACCCGGCGGGCGACTGGCCGAGAGCTTCCCCGTGGCGGCCGAGGACCTGCCGGCCTCCGCCGCGTTCCCCGGGGAGCCGCGTCAGGTCCGCTACCTGGAGGGCCTGCACGTGGGGTACCGGTTCCACGACACGTTCGCGGTGCCGGCCCGCTTCCCCTTCGGCCACGGCGGCTCCTACACCACCTTCGCGTGGTCCGAGGTCGAGGTGAACGGCGCCGGCCAGCGCTTCACCGTGTCGGTGACCGTGACCAACACCGGCGAGCGTGCCGGCAGCGAGGCCGTGCAGGTCTACGTCGCCGACGTCGACGCGACGGTGCACCGCCCGGCCCAGGAGCTGCGCGGCTTCGCCAAGGTCCACCTGGCGCCCGGGGAGGCCGAGCGGGTGCACGTCGACCTCGGCCCGCGCGCCTTCGCGCACTGGGACGTCGAGCGCCGGGACTGGCTGGTCGCGGCCGGCACGTTCGAGGTGCGGGTCGCCGCCTCGTCGGTGGACGTGCGCGAGCGGGTGCGCATCGAGGTCGACGGCGAGTCCGAGGTGCCGGCCTCGCCACACCGGCCCGAGCCGCTCGCCGACGAGGCGACGTTCGCGGCCATGTTCGGGCGGGAGGTCCCCGATGCGGACCCGGTGCTCCCGCTGCACCGCAACTCGACGCTCGACGACCTCGCGGCGACGCCGCTCGGGCGTGCGGTGCAGCCGCTGCTGGCGCGGGCGGCGAGCCGGGCGATGCTCGGATCGCTGCACGAACCCGACGCGGCGACCCGCCGCATGTTCGCGACGATCCTGCGCGAGTCGCCGCTGCGCTCGCTGGTGCTGTTCGGGCAGGGACGCCCGTCACTGGCTGCCCTCGACCGGGTCCTGCGGGTGCTCGACCTGCAGCCTTCCCGGCGGCGACGCTGACGGTCGCCGGCCGTCAGCGGGTGCCCGCCACGGTCTCGGCGTCGAGGGCGTCGAGTTCGCGCGCCACGTCGTCGACCGACAGGGCGAGCAGCCCCGCGAAGGGCTCGTCGGCGAGCGGATCGCCACGCCGGCCCGCCCACAGCACCCGGTGACGGTCGGCGCGCTCGACGGGTGGCCCCCAGGTCGTGGGCGGGGTGGGGCCGAACAGCACCACCGACGCCGTCCCCATCGCCGTGGCGAGGTGGGCCACCCCGGTGTCGCCGCACACGACGCGTCCGGCCGCCGCGACCACCCCGGCGAGTTCTGCGAGGTCGAGTCGCCCGGCGAGCACGTCGGTCTCCGGCAGACCGGCCGCACCGGCGACCTCGAGCGCGAGCGCACGCTCCCCCGCGGAGCCGGTGACCACCACGCGCCGGCCCCGCCGACGTTCACGGGCGGCGATCGCCGCGAAGCGTCCGGCGGGCCAGCGACGGGCCCCCGACTTCGCGCCCGGGTGGACGACCGTCGCCCCCCGCGCCGCCGCGGCCACCGGTCCGGTCGGGGTGGGGGCGCGCAGGTCGAGCTCGGTGGGATCGGCGTCGGCGCCGGCAGCTTCGACGAGCCGGCACCAGCGCACGACCTCGTGCTCGTCGTCGCGCCACACCGGCCCGCCGGCAGCGTCGGGCACCTGCGGGTGCGCGAACGTGACCAGGCGACCGGGTCGTCGCGCCAGCAGCAGACGCGCGCTCTGCGGCCCGCTGCCGTGCAGGTTCACGGCCACGTCGACGCGGTCGGTCAGCGTCGCGGGCAGCGGTTCGAGCTCGCCGACCGGCAGGTGCCGGTCGACGACGTCGACGAGCCCGACGAGCGGTCCCAGCCACCGAGGGGTGGCCAGGACCAGTTCGTGCCCCACGAAGGCGCGACGCAGGCCACGCAGGGCCGGCACCGCGGTGAGCAGGTCGCCCAGTCCGAGCGCCCGCAGGACCAGCAGTACCGGCCGGGTCGGCACGTCGGTCACCGGCTCAGGGCCACGACGGCTCGACCGACGGGGTGATGAGCAGTTCGCGGACCTCGCAGCCGGCCGGCTGACGCAGGGCGAACAGCACCGCCTCGGCGACGTGGGCCGGGTCGTTGAGCAGTTGGTCGGGAGCCGGCTTGAACTGCTCGTCCCGGTCGTCGAAGAAGTGCGTGGCCATGCCGCCGGGCACCAGCATGGTCACGCCGACCTTGCCGCCGACTTCCATCGCCAGCGCCCGGGTGAAGCCGACGACGCCGTGCTTGGAGGCGGCGTAGGCGGTCGCGGCCGGCAGCGCCCGCAACCCCAGGGTGGAGGCGACCGTGACGACGGTCCCCTGTGCCTCGCTCAGCGCCGGCAGGGCCGCACGCACCACGGCGGCCGTCCCGAACAGGTTGACGGTGACGATGCGCTCCCAGGTCTCGCGGTCGGTCTCGGCGAAGTCCGCCGGGGTGTCCATGGCGGCGGCCGTGACGACCGCGTCGAGACCACCGGCACGCTCGACGATCTTGCGGACCGACTCCTCGGCGGCGCGGGTGTCGGCGAGGTCGACCGTCTCCTGCTCGAAGCCGTCCTCGCCCGGGTTGACGTCGAGGATCCACGGCGTACCACCGCCGTCGGCGACCTTGCGAGCCACGGCACGACCGAGGCCGGATGCCCCGCCGGTGACGATCACGTTGCCGAGGGTGCGCGGGGTGCCGGGGGTGGGGTTGTCAGCTGTCACGTCGGGTGACCTCCTGCAGGATGCGGGTGGTGGAACGGCCTTCGAGATAGGGCAGGGTCACGACCTGCCCACCCCACTGGGCGAGCACGTCGGCCTCGGGGATGCGGGAACCGCCGTAGTCGCCGCCCTTGGCGAACACGTCGGGTCGGAGCCGCCGCAGCGCCTCCACGGGGGTGTCCTCGTCGAACACCACCACCTCGTCCACGCAACCGAGCGCACGCAGCAGCTCGGCGCGGTCGTCCTGCGGCACGATGGGGCGGTTGGGCCCCTTGAGCCGCCGGACCGAGTCGTCGGAGTTGAGGCAGACCACCAGGCAGTCGCCCAGGGCGCGGGCCGCCTCGAGGACCTGCACGTGACCGACGTGGACGAGGTCGAAGCAGCCACCGGTGGCGACCACGGTGCCGCCGACGGCACGGACCTGCTCGACCAGTGCGCGTGCGTCCCCGTGCGGTTCGTCCGTCGGCGTGGGCGGCTCGCCGATGCGCACCGCGCCGGCGCCACCGGCGGCGACGAACCGGGAGGCGGCCGCGACGGCGGCGGCGACGGCATGGGGCGCCAGCTGACCTGCGGCCAGCTCCCCCGCCAGGCGGGACGCGAACCGGTCCCCCGCGCCGCACGGATCACCGGTGCCCACGGTGGGAGCCGGTACGACGAGCGGCATCCCGGCACCGCGCGTGAACAACGCCCCGTCGGCGCCACGGGTGACCGCCAGTCCGCCGATGCCCCAGGCGGCCAGGAGCCCCTCGGCGCGGGCGGTGACGGCGTCGAGCCGGTCCCCGGCCGGCTCGGGGACGAGCGCGCGCACCTCGGCGTCGTTGGGCGTGGCCACGGTCGTGTTCGAGGTCGGGGCGGCGCCGCGGGGATGGGGGTCCCACACCACCGGGGCGCGGACCGCCGTCAACGCCGCACGTACGCCGGGCGAGGCGCTCACCCCGCGGCCGTAGCAGGCCATCAGGACGCCGTCCGCCGTGTCGAGCGCCGCGGTCGCGGCCGACGTCCAGGCACCGACGTCGGCGGCGTCCGTGCGCCGACCCCGGTCCCAGCGGGCCAGCGAGGTACCGCCGGCGCGCAGACGGATCTTCTCGCTGGTCGGCCCGGCGAGCCCGAGGTCGACGACCTGGACGCCGGCACGCTCCAGCAGCTCGCGCAGCTCCGCCCCACCGGCGTCGTCGGCGAGCGCCGTGACGAGGGTGACCTCGTGGCCGTCGGCGGCCGCCAGCACGGCCGCCAACCCGGCGCCGCCCGGACGGGCGTGGACCTCGCGCTCGTCGAGCACGGGGGCCGGCGCGTCGGGCGTGAACCGCGACGCCTCCCCCTCGACGTCGCGGTCGAGCAGGACGTCGCCGATCACGGTCAGACGGCTCATCGGGCACCTCCCCGCGCCGTCCGCACCTTGTCACGCACGTCGATCACCACGGCGCCGTTCCCGGGCGGGTCCTCCGTCGCCGCGAGCAGGTCGGTCGGGTTGCCCTCGACGTCGTCAAGGCCGAGGACCACCCGGTCGAACGCCGCACAGACGGCGTGGACGAGCACCCCGTGCACCTCCTGGACGGTCGCGGTGGCCGGGGCATCGACGCACACCGACGCGTCGCTGCGCTCGCTCAGCGCGTTCGGTCCCGGGCCGGTCAGCGACCAGACCTCCACGCCCACCTCCCGGGCCGCCTCCGCGGCCCGCAGCACGTTCGCGCTCGTCCCCGACGTCGAGATCGCCAGCAGGACGTCGCCCGGGCGACCGTGGCCCCGGACCTGCCGCGCGAACACCTCGTCGTAGCCGTAGTCGTTGCCGATCGCGGTCAGGCTCGAGGTCTCGGAGGACAGGCAGATCGCGCTGAAGGGGGCCCGGTCGTCGCGGTAGCGGCCGACGAGCTCGGCGGTGAAGTGCTGGGCGTCGGCGGCGCTGCCACCGTTGCCGCAGGCCAGCACCCGACCACCGTCGCCGAGGACCCGGGCGAGGTGGCGCCCCCAGTGCTCCACGGTCGTCAGCTCGGGCTCGACCGCCCGGAGGGCCTCGATCAGCCGGGCCGTGTGCTCGCGTGCCGTCGGCAGTCGCGTCGCGTCATTCATGAGTTCACCAACCGGATGCCGTTGCGACGACGACCGGCCGCGCCGGTGATCGCCTGCTGATAGGCGTCGACGACGCCGTCGGTGACCCGCGCCCAGGTGTAGCGCCGACGGACGCGCCGGGCACCAGCGGCCCCGAGCCGATCGCGCAGCCCGCCGTCGTCGAGCAGGTGCCGCAGGGCCGCCGCGACCGCGTCCGGCTCCCGGGGCGGGACGTGCAGTCCGGTCACGCCGTCCACGACGGTGTCGATCATGCCGCCGACGGCCGAGGCGACGACCGGGACCCCGCACGCCATGATCTCCAGGGGCACGATCCCGAACGGCTCGTACCAGGGCACCGTGACCGCGACATCGGCGCTGCGCAGCAGCGGCGGGACCTGGTGGCGCTCGAGGGCGCCGACGAACCGGACGCGCTCGCCGACTCCGAGCTCCTCGGCGATCTGGCGCAGGCGACCCACCTCCGGGTCGGTGTCGAGGGCGGCCACCTTCGGACCGCCCGCGACCACCAGCTCGGTGTCGGGGACCTCGGCCAGGGCGCGGACCACGTCGTCGATGCCCTTGCGCGGCACCAGCCGGCTCACGCACACGATCCGGTGCGCGAACGCCGGGTCACGTGACCGCGCCGGTCCCTCGGGGCCGAAGTTGTCGAGGTTCACCCCACAGGGGACGATCGACACGCGTGACATCTGCGCCCCGAGCTGGCGCAACTCGAACGCCTCGTCGGAGCAGGTGGCCACGATCCGGTCCGCCTCGGCGACGATGCGCTGCTCGGCGGGCTCACGATCGGGCGGGGAGGTGTCGGCGGCGCCCTGGTGACGGCGCTTGACGTTGCCCAGGGCGTGGTAGGTGTGCAGCACGGGGAGCCCGAGCGGGGCCGCCGCCTCGAGCGCCGCGATGCCCGACATCCAGAAGTGGCTGTGCACCACCTCGGGCCGGTCCTGGCGCCACGCCCGTCGGAGATCGGCGGCGAACGCGTCGATGTGCGGCCAGATGTCGTCCTTCGGGATCGGCGCGTGCGGCCCCGCATCGACGTGGTCGACGACGACGTTGTCGGCGAAGCGCACCCGTCGCGGCGTGTGCTCGTCCTGCCGCCGCGTGTGGACGACCACCCGGTGGCCACGACGTCCGAGTTCCTGGGCGAGGGCGGCGACGTAGACGTTCTGTCCGCCGGCGTCCGCACCGCCGAGCAGCGCGAGCGGGCTCGCGTGCTCGGAGACGAGGGCGATCCTCATCGAACCACCTCCTGCAGCAGTTGGTCCCAGTCCGCGAGGAACCGGGCGAGACCGAAACGCTCGAGCGCGGCGGCACGGGCGGCCTTGCCCATGGCGCGGGCATGTTCCGGGTCGTTGCGCAGCTCCCGGATGCCCGCTTCGAGGACGTCGAAGCGGTTGGACACGATGCCGGCCCCCGACGGGATCGCCTCCGAGGCCTCGGTGGTGTCGAGCGTGACGACGGGCATGCCGACGTGCATCGCCTCGAGCAACGCCAGGCCGAGCGAGGTCCACCGGTACGGGTGCAGGTACAGCCGCCGGCGGCCGATCACGTCGTGCAGCTCCTCGTGGGTGAGGTTGCCGTGTCCGCCGACCTCCTCGGTGCCCAGGCCGTAGAGGTCGACGGGGACCATGGCCTCGAAGCGGGGCAACAGGTCGGTCCCGGTCACCCGGGCACGACGGCCGGGTTCGTTGGCCATGGCCGCGGCCCGGTCGAGCTCGCCGGTGTAGCGCTCCCCCGGGTCGACGATGCCGTGCTCGACGACCGTGCTGCGGGTGCGGCCGGTGTCCCACAGCAGGGCGTTGAAGTGGGTGACGTGGGCGACCACGAGGTCGTCGCGGTCGCACGCCGGGTGGCGCAGGTCGTTGATCCGTCCCTGCGGCGCGTTGTGCTCGACGTAGACGGCCGGCAGGTCACGCCCCGGGACGCGCCCACCCAGCCAGGTCTCGGCCAGGCCGGTCAGCTCCTCCGGCCGCTGCAGGACCACGAGGTCGACGTCGGCCTCGGCCGCCTCGGCCGGGCTCACCTCGACCGCGTTCGCCGGCCAGTCCCACGTCTGGGCCCGGCCGCGTCCGTAGGGCCCGCGGTCGGGCAGCACGGGGAGCAGGTACGTGTGCTCGCCCGAGACGAAGGACGTGGTCCACGAACCGTGCACGTGCCAGAGCAGGATCCTCATGCGGGTACCTCCGCGGGCGCGACCGGGTCCGCGACACCGCCGGTGAGTCGGGTGACGGCCGCCAGCACGTCGTCCGGGACGACGCGACCGATGCAGGGGTGGCCGGCGACCGGACAGACCTGCGCCCGGCAGCCGGCGCAGCCGATGTCCTGCTGGCCGAGCAGTTCGTGCGGGACCTGCCACGGCCGCCAGCGCACGGCCGGAACGGTGGGGGCGTAGAGCGAGACCACCGGCGTCCCCACCGCGGCCGCGAGATGGGCCGGACCGGTGTTGCCGACGACCACGGCGGCCGCGTCACGCAGGACGACCGTGAGTTCCTCCCAGTCGCAGCGACCGCCGAGGTCGAGCGTGGTCCGAGCTCCCGCGGCGACCGTCCGCGTCAGGTCGGTCTCGTCGGGCGCACCGGTGACCACCACGCGCCACCCGGCGGCCTCGAGGGCGCCGACCGCGGCGCGGTTGCGCTCCGGCGACCAGGCCCGGGCCGGGACCGAGGCGCCGGGGTGCACGACCACGTACGGCGCTCCCGCCGGGACCGGGTTCGGCCGCGTGGTCGGGCGCACCCGCAGGCGCCCGTCGTCCCCGTCGGGCAGTCGGTGGCCGGCGGCGGCCACGAGATCCAGCGATCGCTCGACCTCGTGCACGTCGTCGTCGATGCGGTGACGCAGGTCGAGCAGGGACCCCGGGTAGTACTCGCTGGTGGCCCCGATCCACGGCACGCCAGCCGCACGCAGGCACAGCGCGGTCGGCAGCGGCGACTGGTGGAAGGAACTGAGCACGAACGCCCGGTCGGCCCGCAGCCCGGACGCGAACGCCACCGTCTCCTCGAGCCAGTCCCCGTCGACGGCCGCCGGCGCCGGGTCGATCCACGGCAGGGTGCGCACGACGACCTCGTCGACCCCGGGCAGCGACGAGGCACCCAGCCGGCCCCGCGGCCCGACCCACAGGGTGACGTGCTCGGCGTCCGCGGCCAGCGCCCGCAGCGCCGGACCGGCGAGCAGGACGTCACCGTTGTTGTCGGGACGGACCACCAGGACCCGCGTCATGCCGCGTCCTCACCGGACGAGGACGTGGAGGAGCCCTGCAACGCCGCGTCGACGGCTGCGGCCAGGTCCGGCGCCACCTCCGCGGCCGCGGCGACCTCCTCGGCGCGGGTGATCGGGGTCGGCACGAGGATGCCGCGCGCACCGGCGGCGGCTGCGGCCTGCATGTCGGCACCGATGTCGCCGATCACGACGCAGTCCCGAGGGTCGACACCCAGTGCGGCGGCGGCCTGTTCGACGAGCCCCGGCGCCGGCTTGCGGCAGTGGCAGCCGTCGTCGGGTCCGTGCTCGCAGACCAACCAGGGCCCCAGCGGGCCCAGCAGTTCGTCGATCCGGCGGTTGACCGCGTCGACCTGCGCACGGGTGATCCGTCCCCGCGCCACGCCGGACTGGTTGCTCACCACCGCCGTCGGCACGCCCGCGGCGCGCAGCCGCTCGAGCGCCCGGCGGGCACCGTCGACGGGACGAACGGCCGCCGGGTCACCGTTGTAGGGCACGTCGTGCACCAGGGTGCCGTCGCGGTCGAACAGCACGGCGGCCGGCCGGCCGGTGCCGTCCGCCGACGACGCCGACGCCGACGCCGACGCCGACGCCGACGGTCGGGCCACCGGACCCGGGACCGGCGCGGGACGGCGCCGTCGAACGGGCAGGCCCGCCAGGCCGCGCAACCAGTACCAGGTGGCCACCGGCGGGATCGCGACACTGGTCGCAGCCATCGTGGTCACCTCCCGGGCCGAGCGCGGGCCGGGAGCGATCCGTCGCCACGCGAAGTCGGTCGTCAGCCCGATCCAGGCGACCCCCGCCCACCGCGCGAGCGGCCGGTTGCCGGCGGCCGCCGCACCCACGGCCGCGAGCAACACCCCGGTGGTCGCCAGGTGCCACGGTCGGCGGCCGGCGGGGACACCGGCCCGCTCCCGCCAGTCCGGCCCGTGCAGGGCGCGCAGGAACGGGTCCTCGGCGTTGCCGCGCTGCAGACGGACGCTCACGAACGGATCGGCCGGCCGGACCGGGTGGACCATGACGCGCGTGCCCGACACGATGCGCCACCCTGCCCCGGTCACCCGCAGCCCGAGGTCGGCGTCCTCCCGGTAGGCCCGGAGGAAGCGCTCGTCGAAGCCGCCGACGGCCGCCAGGGACACCCGGCGGTAGGCGAGGTCGGCCGTGGCCCACTGCGCCGTCTCGAGCCCGGCGACGTTGCGCTCCCAGTCGGTCGGACGGCGCTGGTCGGGCAGGGGCACCCGCAGGCGTCCCTGCGACCCGCCGACCTCGGCTGGCAGATCGACCAGGTCGGCGTGCAGGGCCGCGCGCCAGCCGACCGGTGGCAGCACGTCGTCGTCGAGGAACGCCACCCACGGCGCCGTACCCGCGCGCCAACCGACGTTGCGGGCGGCTGCCGGTCCGCGTCCCCCGGCGGTCAGCACCCGCACCCGGTCGGCGAGCGCCTCCGGCACGGCGGACGCCAGCAGGGGCGTCCTCGGCGCGCTGCGGTCGTCGACGACCAGCACCTGCTCGGGCAACGGGCCCGGGCCGGCGGCCAGCGCGTCGAGCAACGCGGCCAGCGAGGGGCGTCCGACGGTCGGGACGACCACGTCGTAGGCGAGGGGGCGACGACTCACGCGACGACCACGTCGGGGCGACGCACGACGAACGGGCCGATGGCCAGCAGGTCGATCGGCGCCGACCCGAAGCACTCGAGCACGTCCTGCGGACTGTCGACGATCGGCCGCCCGGCGGTGTTCAGGCTGGTGTTGATCACGACCGGGACGCCGGTCCGTGCCTCGAAGGCCGCCAGCATCCGCGCCACGAGCGGCTCGGTGACCGGGTCGACCGTCTGCGCGCGGGCGCTCTTGTCGACGTGGACGGCCGCCGGGATGCGCTCGGCCCAGCCGTTGTGGACCGTGTGGGTGAACAGCATGTAGGGGCTCGGCAGCGGACCGTCGGTGAAGACCTCGGCGGCGCGGTCGAGGTGGACCATCGGCGCGACCGGGCGGAACTGCTCGCGGCCCTTGACCACGTTGAGCCGCTCGGTGTTCTCCGGGTCGATCGGGCTGCACAGCAGCGAGCGGTGGCCCAGCGCACGCGGTCCGAACTCCGCGGCGCCCTGGAACCACGCCACGATGCCGTTGGCGGCCAGCGTCTCGGCGACCACCTCGGCGAGGTCGTCGGGCCGCTCGTAGGCCACGCGTGCGTGGCGCAGGGCGGCTTCGATGCTCGCGTCGTCGAAGTCGCTGCCGAGCGCGGCCGTCGTCATCGGCTGCACCCGGTCCCCGAGCTGGTGGGCGAGGTGGAGCGCGCCGCCGAGCGCCGTACCGGCGTCGCCGGCGGCGGGCTGTACCCAGATCTCCTCGAACGGGCCCTCCCGCCACAGACGCGAGTTGGCGACGCAGTTGAGGGCGATGCCGCCGGCCATCACGAGGCGCCGGTCGCCGGTGCGCTCGTGCAGCCGGTTCGCGAGGTCGAGCAGCACCTCCTCGAGGCGGGTCTGCACGGTCGCGGCGAGATCGGCGTGGGGGCGGCTGATCTCGTCACCGGGCGTCCAGCGGGGCACGAACCGGGAGAAGTCGTAGTCCTCGGGCGCCGTGAAACCGCCGTCGTCGGTGACGCGCACGTCCTCGCGCAGCTGCTCGATCCAGCGCGGCTCGCCGTACGAGGCCATCGCCATGACCTTGTACTCGTCGCTCGAGCGGAGGAAGCCGAGGTGCTCGGTGAGCGCCTCGTACAGCAGCCCGAGCGAGTGGGGCAGTTCCTGGCTCGCGAGCACCTCGAGGTCGCCGTCGCGGACCCGTCCGGCGAGGAAGGTCTGCCGTTCACCCCGCCCGTCGAGCGTCATCACGCTGCAGGTGCCGTCGTAGGGGGCGGCGAGATACGCCGAGGCGGCGTGGGCGACGTGGTGGGGGACGTGCCGCACGACGTCCGCCGACAGGCCCGGCAGGGCGGTGGTCAGGAAGCGGTCGGCGCGCTCGGCGTAGAGCGTGCGCAGCCCTTCCCAGGCGTCCCCGGTGAGGTCCCCCGTCGACGGTGGCGCGAGGGCGGGGTCGTAGGAGTAGGCGACCGCGTCGAGGTCCTCGGGACGCAACCCGGCACGCTCGAGGCAGAACCGGATCGCCCGCTCGGGCAGCTCCCACGTCGAGAAGGGCACCGCCTGCTTGCCGTGCTTGCGGCGCGAGAACCGCTCCTCCTCCGCCGCCGCGACGATGCGGCCGTCCACGACGATCGCGGCCGCCGGATCGTGGAAGACGGCGTTGATCCCCAGCACGTTCGCCAACACGGCGCCTTTCGCTTCCCGCGGGTCGGTTCGACCCGACGGGTCGATGTGCCGCACCGCACCATGCGGGGCGCACCCCGCCCGCTCGTCGCGGGTGGCCGGACGGTCACCGCTGCCGCAGTGGACTGGATCAGGACGGGGGACGGTGGACGGGGCCACTTCTCCCCCGGAGAAGCGCTCGAATCCTCAGAGTCCGACCCCCCTCCCGGAGACGTTCGCGTGCCCGACCCGGCCGACCGGCGCATCGCCGTCGTGATGACGACCTTCGACCGCTGCGCCGGGGTGCTCGCCACCCTGCCCCGCCTGCTCGCCCTGCCGGAGCGGCCCGAGGTCGTGGTGGTCGACGACGCCTCCCCCGACGCGACCGCCCAACAGGTCGCGCGCCACTTCCCGCAGGTCCGCCTCGTACGCGCTCCCCGCAACCTCGGCAGTGCCGCCCGCAACCTCGGGGTCGCGGCCGTCGACGCGCCCTACGTCGCCTTCGCGGACGACGACTCGTGGTGGGAGCCGGGTGCCCTGCGCCGGGCCGCCGACGTCCTGGACGCCCATCCGAACGTCGGTCTGCTCGCCGCCGCGATCGACGTCGGGGTCGACGGCGGACGCGAGGACCCGACCAACGCGCTGCTGGCGGCGAGCCCGCTCGTCCGCACGGACCTGCCCGGACCCGAGGTCCTCGGCTTCGTCGCCTGCGGCGCGGTCGTGCGGCGCGAGGCGTTCCTCGCCGTCGGCGGGTTCGCCGAACGGATGCACATCGGTGGCGAGGAGGAGCTGCTGGCCCTCGACCTGCGCAGCGCCGGCTGGCGAAGTGTCCACGTCGCCGGCGTACGTGCCCGCCACGCGCCCGACGCCACCGGCGAGCGGCCGGGCCGCCGCCGACGCACGACCCGCAACCGGTTGTGGACCGCCTGGCTGCGCCGTCCGGCGGGATCGGCCCTGCGTGTCACCGGCGAGACCCTGGTGCACGCGGCGCGTGACCCCGCCGCCCGCGCCGGCGTGGTGGAGGCCGTCCGGGACCTGCCACGGGTCCTGGGCGAGCGCAGCCCCGTCCTCCCGGACGTGGAAGCCGACCTCCGACGCGTGGCGCGGGCGGAACGATCCTCCTCGACGCCCTGAGGAGGCCGAGCGATGAGCGAGAGCACGACCACCACCGACCACGACGAGATCCGCTCCTGGGCCGAGGCCCGCGACGCGGTCCCGGCGACCCCGCGGGGCACCGAGGAGGCCGACGGCGGCCCGGGCGTGCTCACGCTCGACGTGCAGGGACACGGCGCCGACGAATCGGAACTCGAGCACGTCGACTGGGACGTGTGGTTCGACAAGTTCGAGGCCGAGAAGCTGGCCTTCCTCTACCAGGAGCAGAAGGCCGACGGCGAGACGAGCACGTTCTTCAAGCTGGTCTCCCGCGACTGACATCGGATCACCCGACGGACGCCGGTCGCACCCGCGGCCGGCGTCGAACTTCGAGGAGCACGCATGCCACCGCTGGCCGTCCACGCCCGCTTCACCGCCCACCCCGGGTCCGGCGACGAACTCGCGGCCGCCGTCGACGAGATGTCGGACGCGGCCGAGCAGGAGGCCGGCACGCTGGTCTACGCCGCCCACCGGGACCGCGACGAACCCGACGCGGTGGTGATGTACGAGCTGTACGCCGACGACGACGCCCTCGACGTCCACGGCGCGACCGAGGCCGCCGCCCGCTTCGGGTCCCGGCTCGACGGCCTGCTCGCCAGGGAACCCGAGGTGTGGTTCTCCCGGCCGACCCGGACCAAGGGGCTACCGGCTGCCGGGCACGACGGGCACGACGAGCTCGGCTGAGTGCACCGGCAACGGCCGCGCCCGGACCCGCGTCGGGTCCGGGCGCGGCCGCGTCGGCGCGGCGCTCAGTCCTCGTCCGACTCCGTCGCCAGGTCCAACGACCGCAGCAGCAGCGCGGCCATCTGGTCCCGGCGCAGGGAGCGACCGGGCCCGTACGAGCCGTCGCGGAAGCCCTGCACCACGCCGTGCCAGGCGAGCACCTCGATCGCGGCGCGGTGGTGGGTGGCCTCGGTCACGTCCGCGAAGGCGTGCAGGTCCTCCCCCAGCGCCAGCGAACGGTTGTGCTCGCCGTCGTCGAGCAGGTCGAGCGTGTTGACCACCATCGTGGCCGCCTGGGCGCGGGTGACCGCCGCCCGCGGCGCGTAGGTGCCGCCACGGATGCCCTGCACGATGCCCGCGGCCGCGAGCCGGTCGATCGCCCCGGCGTGCACGTTGCCGGCCGTGTCGGGGAACGCCCGCGGCGCGTCGGGCAGCGGCGCCCCGGCGTGTCGCAGCATCCGGTCGAGGAAGGTCGCCAGCTGGCCGCGCGACACCATGCCGGCCGGGCCGTACCGGCCGTCACCGACGCCCTCGGTGAGCCCGAGGTCGGCCAGGCAGGCGATCAGCTCGGCGTGGACGGACGCGCCGACGTCGGTGAACGGCAGGGTCGCCGTGCCGTCGCAGACCCGTTCGACCCCGCGTGACCACGGCTCGTACTGCTCGGCCAGCGGCGGCTCGACACCCGGCGGCAGACCCGGGTGGTCGGGACGACCGTCACCCATGTCGTCGAGCCAGGACGCGAACCACGACAGGGCGGCGTTCCAGTTGATCGTGGTCTCGTTGGTCGACCACGAGTCGACGTGATCGATGTAGCAGGCCTGCGGGGCACAACCCTGCAGGTTGGCCTGCGCCACCGGGTCCTGGATGCCACTGTTGGGACCGCCGGCGAGCTTGCCGTCGGGGAACGGCGGCAACCGGTCGGCGGACGCGTACCAGCGGCTGTGCATCCGCTGCGAGTAGTGCGAGCCGTACCCCTTGACGTAGGAGTTGTTCAGGGCGTTGCGGCCGAGCACGTAGTCCGCGGCCTCGACCGCGCCCTCGAGGTAGCGCCGCTCACCGGTGAGGTCGTAGGCGGTGGCGATGACCACCGCGTTGTTGACCACTTGGTGCGTCGAGCCCCAGTCGTAGCGCTGCGGCCCGTAGGGGTGCCCGAACGGCTCGGCACGCTGGGTGGCGAGGTAGCGGTCCGCCCCCTCGCGCACCGACGCGATCACGGCCGCCCGGTCCTCCAGGCCGTTCGGCACCGTCGCCAGGTCCAGCCGGCCGGCGGCCGCGGTCGCGCCCCAGTCGAAGCCGGTGGGCGACCACAGGTCTCCCCGCTCCCCGCCGACGTGGTAGGGCGAGCTGGTCACGGCCTGGGCGAATCCGGCCTCACCGGTCGTGAGGTACAGCTGGGCGGCCGCCCAGTAGAACTCGTCACCGAGCTCGTCGTCGTCGTACGGCCCGCCGCCCGGCGCCGGGTCGAGGTCGTTGGTGTTGGGCGCCAGGATGTCGGGATGGGCGTTGGCCGCGGCCCATGCCCGGCGGGCCGCGGCGAGCAGCTCGTCGGCGTAGGCCGGGTCGACGTCCGCCCAGACACGGGCACCGTGCGCCGCCGCGGCGGCGAGGTTGAGCGTCGCCGCCGTCGAGGGCCGGTGCACGAAGCGGGGCATCGGGTCCTCGTGCGGCAGGGTGTTCAGTCCCGTCCAGGCGATGTCGTGCAGCTTGTGGTGCACGAGGCCGCCCGCGTCGAACTCCTCGCCCTCGATCGCCATCGACGTGCCGGCCGGGACCTGCATGCGCAGCATCCAGTCGAGGTTCCAACGCACCTCGTCGAGCACGTCGGGCACCCCGTTGCCGCGCTCGGGGATGACCAGCGTCGCGTCGCCGAGTGCCCCGCGGTCGGCGACCCGCGCCAACTGGTTGCGCTCGTAGGTGGACAGCAGCTGGTAGACGGTCATGCCGGAGTTGACCACGTACTTGCCGTGGTCACCGGCGTCGTACCAGCCGCCGTGCGCGTCGACGGTGTAGCCCTGCGGGCAGTGCCAGCCCTCGCGGCCGTAGTGGTCGAAGCCGCCGTACTGGGTCCCACCCGCGGCCTGGAACCGTTCGTTGGGCAGGCACGGCAGACCGAAGTCACCCTGGTTGACGTCGTCGCCGCCGAACTCGCTCACGTGCCCGGCCGGGCGGACGTACTCGGTCTTGCGCAGCTCCCCGTCGACCTCGACGGGGACGATCTCGAAGCCGGACCGCTGGGTGTAGTAGATGCCCAGCGCGTCGCGACGCAGGTCGGCGTAGAGCTCGGCCGAGATGTCGAACGGGTAGCTCGTGTCGTCGTCGGCGACCAGGGTGAAGTCCCGGCCACTGCCGGTGAAGGCGGAGAAGTCGAGGTGGTGCACGCTCAGCCCGGCCGAGGGGTCGAACCCGCGCGGCTCGGAGCGACCGGTCGCCACCATGGTCCCGTCGGCGTCCTGCAGCTGCCAGGCCAACGGGCTGTCGGCGTCGGTCACCAGCGTGGCGCGCTTGGGCCCGTGCGGGAGGTAGCCGACCTGGTTGACCCGCACGCGCGGGCCGGTGTCCGGCTCGTACCCGGCCACGTCGCCTCCGGTCGTCAGCGAGGCCAGCGTCAGGCAGAGCTCGAACGGCTCCGGGTTGCCCCCGAGCTCGAACTGGAACTGGGTCGACGCGTCGGCCTCCGCCTCGAACGAGGCGGTGAAGGCCTGCCCGTCAGGACGCAGGGTCAGATCGGCGACGTACAACGGCGGCCAGTCCCGTCCCGGCATCGGGATCACGACCCGTGCCGTGGACTGCGGCGAGGCCGAGGCCGCGACCGAGACCGTGTAGGTGCGGCCCTCCTCGAGTTCCACCCCACCCTGACCGAGCAGCACGTCCCAGGCCTCGCCGCCGGCCGGGACGGTGCGGCACAACCGTCCGGTGCCGTCGTCGGCGAGCGCGACCCCGTCGCTGGTCCACCACGGGTCCTGCCCGTCGAAGGTGGGGTTGCTCAGCAGCTCGCTGATCGGCCGCAGTTCGACCTGAGAGAGGCACACCGTGCCCGCCGGGCCCGAGGTGTCGAAGATGACGCGGTTGCTGGCCGTACCGACGTCGCCGCTGTAGGGACCGGCCGTGAAGCGCCAGGAGAAGCGGTTCGCCTCGTCGGTCAGGGTCACGGTCTCGGAGACGTCGTGGTCCGGTGCCTGCGCCCCGTCGGGCTGCACCCGTGCGGCGAGCTCGCGGGTCTCCTCGGTCACGCGCGCCGTGAAGGCGAACTCGTAGCTCTGTCCCGGGGTGAGCTCGTTGGTCGCCCAGTTGCCGATGTCCCCGCGCGGCGCGGTGAAGCACGCCTCGCCGTCGGCGAAGGCGGCGTCGTCGAGTCCCCACCAGTTCGCCGTGCCCTCGGCGAAGTCGCCGTTGGGCACCAGGTTGGTCGGTGTCTCCTGGGCCGCGGCGTCGGGCACCGCCACCAGTGTCGTCGCCAGCAGCCCGAGCAGTGCCACCAGTGCCGCGATCGGCCCCGATCGCGTCCGTGTCCACGCCATGTGCGTCGCCCTCCCTGCCGGCCGGATCCCCGGCCGTCTCGTCCGCCTCGGCTCCCGGCCTTCGATGCGGTCGAGCACGATGCGTGGCGCATCGCGGCAAGCGACCAGATCGACCGGCGTGGGAGCGCTCCCACGCCGGAGCCTACTGAACCGATGCAGCGCCGGGCCTCGGCGTGCGCTGTCCGACCCGTCGGGCGCGCCGGTCCCCGAGAGCGCGCCACGGGCGGGGTCCGTCCCCTCGCTCGACGGGTCGCCGACTCAGGCGGAGGCGTCGGCGCAGCGGCGGATGAGTGGCTCGAGCCGGTCGGTGATGTGCCGCTTCTCGACGAAGCCGGTGGCGCCGAGCAGCATGCCCTCCGCCGCCTCCTCGGCGTCCAGCGCCGTCAGCACGATGACGGCGGTCCGCGGTTGCGCGGCCCGGATCAGCGGCAGGGCCTGGAAACCGTCCATCTCGGGCATCATCAGGTCGAGCAACACCACGTCGGGCGCGAGCGACTCGGCCTGCGCCACCCCGTCCTGTCCGTCGGAGGCCTCGCCGACGAACTCGAAGTCGTCGGCGCTGCGGAGCACCAGGCGCACCAGGTGGCGGAACTGGGGATCGTCGTCCACGATCAGGATGCGGATCTTGTCACTCACGCGGACGCTCCTGCCCGGTCGACGGCCCGGGCGATCACCGCCGGCAGGTCGCGCAGGGGCGCGACCACGTCGGCCAACCCCGCCGTGACGACCGACTGGGGCATGACCGGCTGCTCTGCCGTTCTGGGGTCCTGCACGATCACCGTCCCTCCGCGACGACGCACCGCCCTGGCACCGTCCGTCCCGTCCGTACTCGCGCCGGTGAGGATCACCGCGACGAGCCGGGGTCCGAACGCATCGGCCGCGGACTCCAGCAGCACGTCGATCGCCGGCCGGCTGTACTTCACCGGTTCCTCGGTGGACAGCGACAGCCAACCGGACTCGACGAGCAGGTGGTAGTCGGGCGGCGCGACGTAGACCCTACCCGGCGCCAGCGGCATCTTGTCCTCGGCCTCCTCGACCGGACAGCCGATCCCCCGGCCGAGGACCTCGGCCAGGGCACTGCGGATCGGCTGCCGGTGCAACACGAGTGCCGTGGCCGCGTCGGCGGGCAGCTCGAGCGCGCGCAGCACGCTCTGGCTCGCGGTGATCCCGCCCCACGAGCCGCCGACCACCAGCAGCCGCCGGACCGCGCTCACGTTCCGGACCGCCGGTAGATACGGACCTCGGCATCGACGGTCTCGTAGGTGGCCTGCAGGTGTGAGCCCACGAGGGACTCGCGCGCCCCCAGGGCGAGCAACCCCAGCGGCACCAGGCTGTCGTCGAACAGCTGGTGGACCCGCTGCTGGAGGATCCGGTCGAAGTAGATCAGCACGTTGCGACACAGGATCAGGTGGAACTCGTTGAACGTCCCGTCGGTGGCGAGGTTGTGGCGGGCGAACACCACACCGTCGCGCAGGGACGGGTCCATTCGCGCCCAGCGTCCCTCGACCTCGTAGTACCGAGACAGGCCGTCGCGTCCGCCGCCGGCGAGATAGTTGGACGAATAGGTCCGCATCTTGTCGAGCGGTACCCGGCCCGCACGGGCCCGCTCGAGGATCTCGTCGCTGACGTCGGTGGCGTAGATGCGCACCCGGTCGCCGAGGCCCTCCTCGCGCAGCAGGATCGCCAGGGAGTAGACCTCCTCCCCCGAGGCGCATCCCGCCACCCAGATGCGCACGAACGGGTAGGTCGCCAGGAGCGGCACCACCTGCTCACGCAGGGCGAGGAAGAACGGCGGGTCACGGAACATGCTGGTCACGGTCACCGAGAGGTCGACGCGCAGTCGTTCCATCGCGCCCGGGTCGTGGAGCACTTCCTCGAGCAGGCCCGACAGGCTCGAGCGGCCCTCGGCCGTCACCCGCCGCCACAACCGCCGACGCAACGAGGCGCGGGCGTAGTTGCGGAAGTCGTAGCCGTACACGCGCTGGATGGCCTCGAGCAGCACGTCGAGCTCGACGTCCTCGACGTCGGCCGTCGCCACCGGCGGCGGACCGGCGCCGTCGGCGGGATCGACGGGACCGGCGGGTCCGCTCATCGGCCATGACCGCTCATCGGTACAGCCACACGCGTAGCAGGGACAGCAGCTGGTCCATGTCCACCGGCTTGGTGATGAAGTCGGACGCGCCGGCGGCCAGGCTCTCGGCCCGGTCCTCGCGCATCGCCTTCGCCGTCAGGGTGATGATGGGAACCTCGGCATAGCGTTCGTCGGTGCGCAGTCGGCGGGTGGCCTCGTGGCCGTCCATCTCCGGCATCATGATGTCCATCAGCACCAGGTCGTAGGGGCGGGCTGCCCCGGCCGCACGTTCGAGGGCCTGTCGACCGTGCTCGGCGGCGTCGACCACCATGCCCTGACTCTCCAGGGCACGCCGGAGGGCGAACACGTTGCGCTCGTCGTCGTCGACGACCAGCACCCGCTTGTCGCGCAGCGCCTCGTCGGCCGCGTACAGGTCCTCGAGCTGCTGCTGCTGGTCGACGGGCAGTCCCGAGGGCGCCCGGTGCAGGTGCAGCAGCGTCTCGTCGAGCAGGCGGGCCGGAGAGCCCACCGTCTTCACCACGATCGTCTCCGCGAGCCGCCGCAGCTCCGACTCCTCGTCGCGGGTCAGCTCCTTGCCGGTGTGGATGACGACCGGGAGGCCCGCGAGCTCCTCGCTGCGCCGCAGCTCCTCGAGCAACGACAGACCGGTCCCCTCACCCAGTCCGAGGTCCAGCACCACCAGGTCGACGTCTCCCGCGTCCAGCGCGGTACGGGCCGAGTCCGCGTCCTCGGCCTCGACGACCTCGATCGCCTCGGCGCGTCGCAGCAGCTCGGCGACCGCGAGCCGGGCCGTCGGGTCGTCCTCGACGACCAGCACCCGGCGTGCGGCGTCCAACCCGAGCGACATCACCCGGGCCACGGCCAGTTCGAGCGTCGCGTCGTCGGGCTCGGCGCCGGTGGTGAACGCCGCCCCGGCGGCCAGCACCGGACGTTGCACCGAGGTGGCCCCGACCACGCACACCGGCACGTGGCGGGTCTCGCGCCGGCGCTTGAGGTAGGTCAGCGTGGCCAGCGACTCGCTGGCCGAACCACCGTCGAGCAGGATCCCGCTCGGCCGGAACCCCGTCGCCAGCGCGAAGCCGGCGGTGCGGTCGAGGGCGACGACCACCCGGTGCCCACCCCGGTGTGCCAGGCGCACCACGCGTTCGGCGTCGGCCTCGTCGTGCAGCATGGCGAGCAGGCACGGGTCACCGGGGCGCAGCTCGTCACGGTCGTCGATCACCGCTCCGCCCGTCGTCTTGCGCTCGGACACCGACGCACGCTCCGGCACCCGGGCGGCGACCCGCTCCGGCGGGGAGGAAGGGGCGGACGGCTGCGGATCGTCCACGGCGATCGGTGTGAGTCGCTGCGCGGACTCGCTCAGCTCGCTCGCGGGCGACTCGGTCCGCTGGGCCGGGGTGTAGGTGACCGGCACGTAGAGCGAGAACGTCGAGCCGACGCCCGGCGTGCTCTCGAGGGTGATCACCCCGCCCAGCAGCGACGCCAACTCGCGGCTGATCGACAACCCCAGTCCGGTGCCCCCGTGTCGACGGCTGCGCGAGCCGTCGCCCTGCTGGAAGGCCTCGAACACCACCAGCCGCTGCTCGTCGTCGATCCCGATCCCGGTGTCCGCGACCCGGAAGGCGACGAAGTCGCCGCCTCCGAGCCCCGCCGGCACGGGATCGTGGTCCAGCTCGCTGGTGACCTCGACCCGCACGCCACCCTCGTCGGTGAACTTGATCGCGTTCGACACCAGGTTCTTCAGGATCTGCTGCAGCCGTCGGACGTCGGTGTAGAGCTCGTCGGGCGCCGCACCGAGGTCGACCTCCAGCGTGAGGCCCTTGTCCGCCGCGACCTGGGCCATGCTCTGTTCGAGCGGACCGACGATGTCGGCGACCGGTACCCGTTCCGGATCGACGTCCATCCGCCCCGCCTCGATCTTGGACAGGTCGAGGATGTCGTTGATGAGCTCGAGCAGGTCGTTGCCCGAGCGGTGGATGGTCTCGGCGAACTCGCGCTGCTCGTCACCCACGC
This sequence comes from Egicoccus halophilus, assembly GCF_004300825.1. Lineage (NCBI taxonomy): Bacteria > Bacillati > Actinomycetota > Nitriliruptoria > Egicoccales > Egicoccaceae > Egicoccus > Egicoccus halophilus. Next base: position 2,128,838 of record NZ_CP036250.1, on the reverse strand, counting down.
CCTCGCCGTCGTCGGCCAGCAGTCGCGAGAGGATCAGCATCGAGTTGAGCGGCGTGCGCAGCTCGTGCGACATGTTGGCCAGGAACTCGGACTTGTAGCGCGACGACAACGCCAACTGCTCGGCGCGACGTTCCACCTCGGTGCGGGCACGCTCGATCTCGGCGTTGGTCAGCTCGATGGCGCGCTTCTGGGTCTCGAGCAGCTCCGCCTTCTCCTCGAGCTCCTCGTTGGTCTGCTGCAGCTCCTCCTGTTGCGCCTGCAGCTCCTCGGACTGCGCCTGCAGTTCCTGGGTCAGACCCTGCGACTGCTCGAGCAGCTCCTCCGTGCGCATCGTCGCCTCGATGGTGTTGAGCACGATGCCCAACGTCTCGGCGAGCTGGTCGAGCAGCTGACGGGAACTGTCGGAGAACGGGCGCAGGGAGGCGAACTCGAGCACGCCGAGCAGCTCGTCCTCGAACAGGATCGGCAGCACGAGCACGTTGACCGGCAGGGCCTGCCCGAGCCCGGACTGCACCACGTAGTCGGCCGGCGCCTCGGTCACCAGGATCGGAATGCGCTCCAGCGCGGCCTGTCCCACCAACCCCTCACCGAGCCGGAACCGGTTCGAGACCTGCCGACGCTGGGTGTAGGCGTAGCTGGCGGTCAGACACAGCTCGACCTCCTCGGTGGGCAGGTCCTCGTCGCGCTGGGGGCAGAAGAACGCACCGCTGTGGGCGTCGATCAGGGGCGTGACGTGCGACATGACCTTGGTGGCCACCGTGCCGACGTCGCGCTGTCCCTGCAGCATGGTCGAGATCCGGGCGACGTTGGTCTTCAACCAGTCCTGGGCGTTGTTCTCCTCGGTGGTCTCGAACAGGTTGCCGATCATCTGGTTGATGGTGTCCTTGAGTTCGGCCACCTCACCGCGGGCCTCGACATCGATGCGCTGACTGAGGTCTCCGCGGGTCACGGCCGTGGACACGTCCGCGATGGCCCGCACCTGCGTCGTCAGGTTCGCCGCGAGCTGGTTGACGTTGTCGGTGAGATCCTTCCAGGTGCCCGACACGCCGGTCACGTTGGCCTGCCCACCGAGCTTGCCCTCGGTCCCCACCTCACGGGCCACCCGGGTCACCTCGTCACCGAACGCCGACAGCTGGTCCACCATCGTGTTCAACGTGGTCTTGAGCTCCAGGATCTCCCCCTGCGCATCCACCGTGATCCGCTGCGAGAGATCCCCGTGGGCGACCGCCGTCGCCACCGTCGCGATGTTGCGCACCTGATCGGTCAGGTTGCGCGCCATCCCGTTGACGTTGTCGGTCAGATCCTTCCACGTCCCCGACACGCCCTTCACCCGCGCCTGACCACCCAACTTGCCCTCGGTGCCCACCTCACCGGCCACCCGGGTCACCTCGTCCGCGAACGCCGACAGCTGGTCCACCATCGTGTTGACCGTGGTCTTGAGCTCCAGGATCTCCCCGCGCGCGTCCACCGTGATCTTGCGCGACAGGTCCCCCTGCGCCACCGCCGTGGTCACGCCGGCGATGTCACGGACCTGGTCGGTCAGGTTGCGCGCCATCGAGTTGACGCTGTCGGTCAGGTCCTCCCACGTTCCCGAGACCCCGACGACGCGGGCCTGCCCGCCGAGCTTGCCCTCGGTCCCGACCTCGCGGGCCACCCGGGTCACCTCGTCGGCGAACGCCGACAACTGGCCGACCATGCGGTTGATGGTGTCCTTGAGCTCGAGGATCTCGCCCCGGGCGTCGACCGTGATCCGCCGGGTGAGGTCCCCGTGGGCGACCGCGGTCGTGACGTCGGCGATGTTGCGCACCTGATCGGTGAGGTTGCGCGCCATGCCGTTGACGTGCGCGGTCAGGTCCTTCCAGGTGCCCGACACGCCGGTCACCCGCGCCTGCCCACCGAGCTTGCCCTCGGTCCCCACCTCCCGGGCCACCCGGGTCACCTCGTCACCGAACGCCGACAGCTGGTCCACCATCGTGTTCAACGTGGTCTTGAGCTCCAGGATCTCCCCCTGCGCATCCACCGTGATCCGCTGCGAGAGATCCCCGTGGGCGACCGCCGTCGCCACCGTCGCGATGTTGCGCACCTGATCGGTCAGGTTGCGCGCCATCCCGTTGACGTTGTCGGTCAGATCCTTCCACGTCCCCGACACGCCCTTCACCCGCGCCTGACCACCCAACTTGCCCTCGGTGCCCACCTCACCGGCCACCCGGGTCACCTCGTCCGCGAACGCCGACAGCTGGTCCACCATCGTGTTGACCGTGGTCTTGAGCTCCAGGATCTCCCCGCGCGCGTCCACCGTGATCTTGCGCGACAGGTCCCCCTGCGCCACCGCCGTGGTCACCTCGGCGATGTTGCGGACCTGGTCGGTCAGGTTGCGCGCCATCGAGTTGACGCTGTCGGTCAGGTCTGCCCAGGTTCCCGAGGCGCCCCGCACGCGGGCCTGCCCACCGAGCTTGCCCTCGGTCCCGACCTCGCGGGCCACCCGGGTCACCTCGTCGGCGAACGCCGAGAGTTGATCGACCATGGCGTTGACGTTGCGGCCGATCCGGAGGAACTCCCCCTTCAGTCGGTGATCGCCGTTCTCCAGCGACAGCCGCTGCGACAGGTCACCGTCGGCGACGGCCGACAGCACCCGCGACACCTCGGCCACCGGTGTCACGAGGTGGTCGACGAGATGGTTGAGCGCGTCGATCTGTTCGGCCCAGCCGCCCTGGACACGTCCGATCGACGCCCGCTCCTGCATGCGCCCGTCACGACCGACCCGTCGGCGGACGCGGTCGAGCTCGTCGGTCACCGCGACGTTGCGCCGCATCAGGTCGTTGAAGGCCTTGCCGAGGTCCCCCGCCAGGCCCGAGCGCCGGATCCGTAGCCGGGTGCGGAAGTCGCCGTCGAGCGCGGCCTCGAGCGCCGCCAGCAACTGTTCCTGCTCGGCGACCGTCAGCCCCGGGTCCGCCGACGGCGCCTGCCGCGCCGCCTCGGTTTCGGCTCGTTCCGCCACGCTTCGCTCCTCGACCGTTCGCGACCCGGATGCCGGTCGCACACGGGCCGAGACGTTAGCGGCGGCTCGTGGGTCGCCGGCACCCGGCGGGCGGCGGCCCGCCGGCCAAGGTGCCCACCCGGTCGAGCCGACCGCGTGTCCCTAGGGTGGTTCGAGGAGCGCGGGCCGCCGGCGCCCGCCCTGGCGAGCGGTCACACACGTGCAGCATCTCCTGCAACGGCTCGGGCTGCGGACGAACCCGGTGGTGTTCGGAGTCTCCGCCCTGCTGACACTGGTGTTCGTCGCGGTCACCATCGCCTTCACCGAGACCGTCGGCGAGACCTTCGCGACCGCCTCGGTCGCGCTGCTCGACGCCACCGGCTGGTTCTACATCCTGGGCGTCACGACCTTCCTCGTGTTCCTGTCGTGGGTGGCGTTCAGCCGCTACGGACACCTGCGCCTGGGACAGGACGACGACCGGCCCGAGTACAGCAACCCGGTCTGGTTCGGGATGCTGTTCGCCGCAGGGATCGGCACCATCCTGATGTTCTGGGGCGTCGCCGAGCCGATGTCCCACTTCGCCGAGCCACCCATGGGCGACGTCGAGCCCCGTTCGGTCGAAGCGGCGACCGAGGCCATGAGTTTCGCGCTGTACCACTTCGGCCTGCACACGTGGTCCATCTTCGGCCTGCCGGCGCTCGGGTTCGCCTTCTTCGCGCACCGTCGTGGGCTGCCCATGCGCGTCAGCAGCGTGCTGCACCCGCTGCTCGGCGACCGGATCCAGGGACCGGCCGGCTGGGCCATCGACATCCTGGCGGTGATCGGCACGCTGTTCGGGGTGGCGGTCTCGCTCGGGCTCGGGACGCTGCAGATCAACAGTGGACTGGCCTATCTCACGCCGCTCGAGGAAGCGCCGATCGTCCAGTTCGGGCTGATCGGGATCATCACCGTGATCGCGGTGATCTCGGTGGCACTCGGTCTCGACCGGGGCATCCGCCGGCTGTCGAACGTCAACATCGGCCTGGCCGTCGGGCTGCTGCTGTTCGTGATCGTGGTCGGCCCCACCCTGCTGCTGTTGCGCGGGATCGTCCAGTCGACCGGCAACTACCTGACCAGCCTGCCGTTCCTCGCCTTCTGGACCGACGCGCTCGAGGACACCGGTTGGCAGCGCAACTGGACCGTCTTCTACTGGGCCTGGACGATCACCTGGGCCCCGTTCGTGGGGATCTTCATCGCCCGGATCTCCAAGGGCCGCACGATCAAGGAGTTCGTCCTCGGCGTCCTGCTGACCCCGACGGCGTTCACGATCATCTGGTTCTCGACCTTCGGCCTGGCCGCCATCGACCTCGACCTGCAGCAGGACGGCGCGATCGCCGAGGCCGTCCTCGAAGACGTCCCCGTGTCGCTGTTCGTGTTCCTGGAGAACTTCCCCCTGGCCGGATTCGTGTCCGGACTGGCCGTGCTGATCGTGGTGATCTTCTTCACGACCTCGTCCGACTCCGCGTCGCTGGTCGTGGACATGCAGTGCTCGAGCGACGTGACCGACGACCCCCCGACCCGCCAGCGGGTGTTCTGGGCCCTCGTGGAGGGCACGATCGCCGCCACCCTGCTCGCGATCGGCGGCCTCGAGGCGTTGCAGGACGTGATCACGGTGTTGGGCTTCCCGTTCTTCGCGTTGGGGTTGGTGATCATCTGGAGCCTGCTGCGCGGCCTGCGGGAGGAGTCGCTCGAACCGGTCGGCCCCCGCCGCCGGCCACGCACCGACGCCTGACCGGATCCGGCGTCAGCGCGCGTGGCGCCGCTCGCGTACCGCCTTCGCGCGGCCACCCGCGTGCGAGGGCTTCGAGGAGCCGTCGTTCTCCCCGGCCACCTTGGCGACGCTGCGGTCCACCGTCTGCGCCCCGTGCTGCACCATGTCGGCCGCGGAACCCACGGCGTCGCGGACCGAGGTCGCCGCGCGGACGAGCGACCAGCTGACGTAGCCGGCAGTCGCCACGGACATGCCCGCGACGCCGACGCCGGCGGCACGACCCACGGCGTGGGTGCCGATCGCCCGGCCGAGGTCGAGACGCGTCCGACCCACCGGCACGCCGAGGATCGAGCGTCGGCTGGTGAGTCCCAGTGCGCTGGCCAGGTGCATCGTCGTCGCTCCTTGCGGTCGTCAGGAGCTGCGACGATGCCGCGCCGGCGAGTCTGAAGACCGGCTGTACTCCGGCCCGGTGGTGGTGACCGCGCGCGGAAGTTCTCCAGTCCCTCGTCGGTGCACCGGCGAGGTCCTGCGCACCCCACCCATGCGAGCGCCCCCGACACTGTCGGGGGCGCTGCATCGACTGCGGCTGTCGTCGGCGGTTCACCGACCGGACAGCGTGGTGCGCGAGAGAGGACTTGAACCTCCACCCCGTCTCCGGGACACGGCCCTCAACCGTGCGCGTCTGCCTATTCCGCCACTCGCGCGCGTGCGGGCCGAATCGCCCGCGGAGTCGCGAAGGGTAGCCGTTCGAGGCGACCCCCGCCAAAGCGGCACTCGCTGCCGCGCGTCAACCACTGGCCAGGCGCACCGAGGACAGGTCGATGCGTCCGAACGGCGACCAGCGCAGGCCCGACACCTCCGGGGTCACCACCCGCGACTGGCGGTACCACAGCAGCGGCAGCACCGGCTGCTCGTCGAGGATCCGGCGCTCGGCCTCGCGATAGCGGGCCCGCGCGGCGGCGGGCTCGGGCAACCGGCTGGCCTCGTCCAGCAGCGCGTCCACCTCGTCGTCGGCGAAGCCGGTCAGGTTGTCCCGGCCGAGTTCCTGCGAGGAGAACAGCGGCGCGAGGTAGGCGCCCGGATCAGGGTCGTTGGTCTCCCACCCGATCCGGAACACCGACGCCTCGTGCGAACGCACCTGCTGCACGAAGGGACCGAACTCGAGCGGTTCGAGCTCCACGTCGACACCGAGCGCCTCCTCGATGTCCCGCGCCATCCGTTCGGCGATGGCCGCGTGTGTCCGTCCCCGGGAGTGCGTCAGGGTGACGGTGGCCAGCTCCGCGGGCCACGCGGCGCGCGGCTCGGCTTCCTCGTCAGCCGTCACCGCTCCTGCCGGCGGGGTCACCGGCGGCACCAGCAGGTCCTGGACCGCGCCCGGCGTCGGGTCGGCCGCACCATCGGCGGCGTCGTCCGGCCCGGACGCTCCCTCGACGACCTCGTCGGGGCCCGGCTCCGATGCCGCTCGCTCCGCGGCGACCTCCTGCCACAGCGCCAGCGCCTCGTCGGGATCGTGGCGACAGTGGCCACACGCCCGGGCCTGCGCTCCGGGCACCGGCGGCGGGACGACCCCGTAGGCGGGAGCGCGCGAGCCGGCCAGCACCTCGGCGGCCAACCGCTCCCGGTCGATCGCCAGCGACAGGGCGCGACGCAGACGGACGTCGTCGAACGGCGGCCGGGTGGTGTCGAAGCCGTACAGGTAGACCGTCGAGGTGATGCCGTCGAGCACGCCCGGCCCGCGATACCCGTCCGGCGCGGTCCCGAACCGTTCGCGGGCCTCCTCGAGCCGGTCCACCGGGACCTCGGCGACGTGCAGTTGCCCGTCGAGCAGGTCGTGCCACTGCTGGTCCCGCGCGGTGTCGTCCGGGTACACCGACAGCACCACCTCGTCGAGCCGTGGTGGACGGTGGTGGTCCGGGTTGCGGGTCAGGCGCAGGTACTGACCGGGTTCACGGCGCTCGACCATCGTGAACGGTCCGTTGCCGACAGGCCGGGCACCGAAGTCCTCGAGGTCGTCGTCGGCGCTCGCCGGGAGCGGCACCAGCGAGGGGTCGGCCAGCGTCTGCAGGAAGCCGGGCCGCGGCTCGGCGAGCTCGATCTCCAGGGTGCGTGCGTCCGGAGCCCGCAGGCCCTCGGGCACCTCGCCGCCCGCGACCGCCTCGGCGCCCAGGACCGTCTCGAGCAGGTGGCCGAGGTAGGACGGCGGCTGCGCGCTGGCGTCGAGCAGGCGGGTGAAGCTGCGGACGAAGTCGTCGGCGGTGACCGGTGTGCCGTCGTGGAACCGCGCCTCACGCAGCCGGAAGACGAAGCGACGTCCGTCGTCCTCGACCTCCCACGACGTCGCCGCCGCCGGCCGCACTCGGAGGCCCTCGTCGAGCGCGACGAGTGGTTCGAACAGCGCCCCGACGACCAGTTCCCCCTCGTCGTCGGCGACGAAGCGCGGATCGACACTGGCCGGATCGACCGACAGTGCGATCCGCAGTGTCCCACCACCGCCGACACCGGGCGCCGTCGCACGCGTCGACGGCGCCGCAGTGGGCGCCGTGTCCGGCGATCCCGCCGGCGTCGCCCCGGGCGTGCACGCACCCACCAGCAGCGCGAGCAGCGCCAACCACACGGTCGCCGCGGCGACCGTCGGGGGGCGGCTCAGAGCAGGACGACGAGGGCGCAGTTGGTCGCACCGAACAGCAGGGCCGTGATGATCGTCAGGCGGTCGAGGTTGCGCTCGACGACGGCCGACCCCTGCAACCCGCCCCCGGCACCGCCGCCGAACATGTCGGACAGACCGCCGCCCTGACCGCGGTGCAGCAGGATGAACAGGATCAGCACGAGCGAGAGCAGCACGTGCAGGGTGACGAGGAGGCCGACGAGCACGGAGAATCCCTCGGGTGGTCAGGACGTCAAGGTGTCCGAAAGGGTAGCAGCGGTCCCGCCCGCCAGTTCGTGCCCTTGATCACTGCGCGCGCTGGAGCCAGTAGACCCCGAAGCCGTCCCCGGACTGGCCCCGCGAGACGACCGGCGTCGCCGCCTGCCACCGGCTGGTCAGGGCGTCGTCGACCCGGATGTCGGGGCGCGGTCGCAGCCCGAGCCCGACCTGCCGTTCGGCCTCCGGGCACCCCGAGCCGTCGTCCCCACAGGCGTGCAGGGTGCTGCGTCGGTTCTCGTAGCTGCGCTCGTCGAGCTGGGCGTAGGAGGTCACGCTCGGCTGACCGACGTCGAGGTTGGTGCGCCGGTAGACGTCGAACACCCGGGTCGGCGTCGACGGCAGCCCCTCCCCCGCCACGGACGGCACGCTCGCCGACCACACCACCGCCACGGCGTCACGCTGGTGTTCGTCGCCGGTGAGCGCCGTGGGCACGACCAGCGCGGCGGTCACCGCGACCACCACCGTGCCGCCGAGCGCGACGCCTTCGGTCACGCGCCGCCGGTCGGTCACCGACGGCTGGTCGTCCACCAGGACCCGGACCCGGTCGACCAGGGAGCCGCCGGGGGCCAGGGCGGAGCACGCCGACGACAGGCGCGGCCCGGCCTCGAGCACCTTCAGCAGCCCGCTGGCCAGGGCTCCTGGCCGCTCGGTGGCGGCGACGGCGACCTGGTCTGCGGCGAGCTCGCGTTCCCGGTGGAGCTGACCCACCGCCCAGCCACCACCCGGGACGAAGAAGGTGAGGTCGCGCACCACGCCGAGGACGGCCGCGACGAGGTTGTCGCGTCGTCGGACGTGCGCGATCTCGTGGGCCAGCACCCCTTCGAGCTCGGCGGCGTCGAGCCGGTCGAGCAGGTCCTGCCCCAGCAGGATGACCGGACGGCGGGTTCCGACGACCACGGCGCCGCCGGGACAGCTGGGCAGCACGCTCACGGCCGGTGCCGGCACCCGCAGCTGCGCGGCCAGGCGCTCCGCCACCGCCTGCACGGACGGCGCCGGCGCGCCCTGGCGCAACGCCAGCAGTGCGGTCCGCCGCGCGCGACGGAACCGCCGACCACGCCGCCACAACCGGACCCCGGCCACCGAGGCCCACACGCCGACCAACAGGGGCGCGGCGATGGGGGCGAAGTGCAGGTAGCCGTCACGGACCGGGATCGGCAGGGCGTCGGCCGCCTCCACCGGCAGCATCAACGAGGGCAGGTGCAGGCGCCCCCAGCTGAGCAGGACCACGGCGCCCACCGCCGCAGCGGGCGCCAGGGCGGTGGCGACCCGGACCGACGGTGCCCGAAGGCCGGTGCGCAGCAACGCGCGCACCAACAACATGCAACCGACGGTCGCCAGGACCGCGCGGACCGCCACCGACTCCAGCGGCAGCGTGAACAGGACGCCGAGGTCCATGGAGGTCAGCGTTCTGCGCCGCGTCGGCGGTGCACGGCCGCCCGCAACTCGTCGAGGGTGACCCCGTCGACGTCGTCCACCATGTCCGCGAGGTAGGCCGCCGCCGGCTCGGGATACCGCTCCAGCAGCCAGGACAGCACGTCGCCAACGGCGGACTGCGCGTAGTCCTCGCGACTGACGGCCGGCCGGTACCGGTGTGCCAGACCCGCCGTGTCACGCTCCAGCAGACCCTTGCCCGCCAGACGGGCCATGGTGGTCATCACGGTCGTGTAGGCGATGTCGCGGACGCGCGCGAGCTGGTCGTGGACGTCCCTCACGGTCGCCTCACCCAGGCGCCACGAGACGTCCATGACCTCCTGTTCCAGCGGCCCGAGCAGCGTTTCCAATGGTTCGTTGCGTCTCGTCACCCGCGCACCTCGCCGTCGGCGGGCCCCGCAGCCCGCGTTCCCACGCCGCACCCTAGCCCGCCGGGAGCCGCGCGCCCAGGGCCACGTCCACGTCCGCGCGTCCCGCCGGCTCGCTGCGCGGCACCCTCGTCGCTCGTGCGCCAAGCGAGCGGCTCGCCGCGAGCGGACTAGGCATTCCCTACCGTTCGGCGCTCGGTGTTGGCGCCGTCCGTCCGTGCGTCGAACCAGTGTGACGAGGGGGGACCCAGGACGTGTCGGACGTGGATCAACGGGGAACGTCGAGCGACCAGCGCCGGACGTCGTCGTCCGGCGCGCGCGATCGCCTGGGCGCGAACTACCGCCGGCTGTGGGTCGCGTCGACGACGTCGAACCTCGGTGACGGCATGGACTCGGCGGCGCTGCCGCTGCTCGCCGAGGCCCTGACCCGTGATCCGATGCTGTTCGCCGGGGTCGCCATCGCCGGCCGACTGCCGTGGTTGCTGTTCTCCCTGTACGCCGGCGTGATCGCCGATCGCGTCGATCGCCGGCGGCTGATGTACGGCTGCAACGCCGCCCGTTTCGCCCTCATGGCGGCCTTCGGCGCGGCGGTCGTGTTCGACGTGGCCACCATCTGGTTGCTGTACGCGGTCTCGATCGGACTGGGAACCTTCGAGGTGCTGTTCGACAACGCCGCGAGCGCGTTGATGCCGGCGGTGGTGCGCAGCGACCAGCTCGAGAAGGCCAACGGTCGCCTGTTCGCCGGCGAGATCGTCACGAACCAGTTCGTCGGTCCCGCCCTCGGCGCGTGGCTGTTCGGGATCGCCGCGGCGCTGCCGATCCTGCTCGACGCCGGCACCTTCGCCATCTCGGCGGCGTTGATCTTCGCCATGACGGGCACCTACTCGCGCGACCACCGACGCAGCAGGAAGCTGTCGGCCGCGGCCGAGGCGCTCGAACCCGACGCCGGCGACCTGGCCCCGACCGAGCCGTCGGCCGCGGTCCCGGCCGCCACACCGACCGTCCCGGGCCGTCGCGGTGCCGTGGCGGAGATCGGTGAGGGTCTGGCCTGGCTGCGCCGGCACCGCCTGCTGTGGACCTTCGCCCTGCTGACCGCCGCCATGAACGGCGCGACCATGATGGGCTACGCGATCCTCGGCCTGTTCGCGGTCGGCGAGGAATCGGTGCTCCAGCTCGGTCAGGCCTCCTTCGGACTCCTCTTCGTCGCCGGGGCCACCGGCTCGTTGCTCGGCAGCTTCGGTGCCGAACGCATCGCCGGGGTGCTGGGTCGCGGCGTGGCGCTGCGGATCTCGCTGGTCGCCATCGGGGTCGTGCCGTTGGCCATCGGCCTCACGGGTGACGTGGCCGTCTACCTGGTGGCGCAGGCGCTGTACGGCTTCGCCGCCGTGATGTGGAACGTCATCACGATCTCGCTGCGGCAGCGGCTCGTGCCCGACGAACTGCTCGGCCGCGTCAACAGCGTGTTCCGTTTCCTCGGCTGGGGGGCGATGCCCGTCGGTGCACTGGTCGGGGGCGCGACCGCCGCGGCGTTCGGGTTGCGGGCACCGTGGCTGACGGCCGCCGGGGTGATGACGGTCGCCGTCCTGCTGGCGCTGCCGGTGCTCACCCCGGCCGCGGTCGCCGCGGCCGACGACGAGGCCCGTTCCGACGAGCGGTAGCCTGACGGCGTGAGCCGTGCCGACGAACCGCTGGTCCTCTACCCCTCGCTGCGAGGGTTGTTCGCCGTCTACGGCACCCCGGTGCTCCTCATGGTCCTGGGTTCGTGGGAGCTGGGCCGCGAGAGCGGCGGCCTTGTCGCCCTGGGTTTCGTCGTCGTCGGCGCCGTGACCGCGCTGCTGGGCGCGACCACCTATCCGCGGCACGTCGTCGTCTCCCGCGACGGCCTCGAGATCGTCAGCCTGCTCCGACGGCGGCGGGTGCCCTGGGACCGGGTCCGGGGCATCGAACGCACCCGTCCGAGCACCGTGAGCATGATGCGCGGGGGCGATCGCGCGCCAGGAGGACCGCAGCGCGTCACGGGCGGCCTGCTGGTCCGCGGCGGCGGGCGCCGCACCTGGATGTTGACCGACCAGGTCGAGAGCCCGGACGAGTACGACCACCTGCGGGAGATCGTGACCCACGCACCGGGCAGTCCCCGCCTCCGCGCGGTGCGACCCCACGACGGCGCCCCGCCGACCTCGCTCTACCGCCGCCGGACCGGCTGAGCGACCCCGTCGCCGGAACCGGGAGGAGCGACGCGCTCCCACGAGGCGGACCACTCCCGACGGAGCAGACGCCTGCGCGACCCGATGGCCGGATCGGCGCAGGACAGCGTCCGAACGTCCGGCAAGCGAACACCTGCCCTGGCCCGTGGATCAGGCGGTGCTACGTTCCTACGGCCACCGTAGTAGGCCGCTGGTCGGTCTTCCGCGGCGCAGAAGGGACCGAGAGCCGGACGGGAGGGTTCTCGCGTGGGGGGAATCCGCCGCGCGCGCCCGGCACTCGCACTCCACCAACCCAAGGAGCGATACATGCGGTCACCAAGCATGCGGCGATGGCGAGGGATGGGGCTGATCATGGCCGCGGCCCTGGTTGCCACCGCCTGCGGCAACGGCGGGGACGAGCCGCCCGCCACCGAGGAGCCCGAGACGGTCGAGCCCGAGACGACCGACGAGGACACCGACGAGGACACCGGGGACACCGACGAAGAGGCCGCGGGCGACCCGGTCGAGGGCGGCACGGTGCTGTTCGGCGACGAGCAGGAGCCGACGATCCTCAACGGCACCCTGATCGACGGCAACTCGCTGGTCACCTCCAAGGTGTTCAACAACATCTTCCCCGGTGCCTACACGATCCAGCCCGACTTCTCGTACGCGCCGTGGCTGATCGACGGCGAGGCCGAGTTCACCGAGGACCCGTTCAGCGTCACCTACACCATCCGTGACGACGCGAACTGGTCCGACGGGACCCCGATCACGGCCGAGGACTTCGTCTTCACGCTCAGCGTGTACGACGAGGACGCCGCCTGGGCCGACCAGATCACCTCGCGCGCCGGCTACGAGCTGATCACCGACTCCGAGGTCGAGGACGACAAGACCGTCACCTTCGACTTCTCGGAGCCCTACGCCGCCTGGCAGCTGCTGTTCGCGAACGTCTTCCCGGCCCACGAGTTCGAGGGCGAGGACTGGGAGACCTTCATGAACGACGAGATCCCCGCGATCTCGGGTGGCCCGTACCTGTTCGACTCGTGGGACCGCGGCACCCAACTGCGCCTGGTCCGCAACGACGAGTACTGGGACGAGGACGTGATGCTCGACGAGATCATCATGCGCTACGTCCCCGACACCACCACCCTGACCCAGCAGATGGTCGGCGGTGAGCTCGACATGTACGACCCGCAGCCGCAGATCGAGCTCGTCCAGCAGCTCGACGGCGCCACGGACCGCGTCAACTACGAGGTCGGTCTCGGCCCGGTGTGGGAGCACATCGACTTCAACACGCTCGTCGACGGGCTCGACCAGGAGTACGTCCGGCAGGCCATCTCGCTCGGCATCAACCGCGAGCAGATCGTCGACACGCTGGTCCGTCCGGTGGACCCGGAGGCCGTCGTCCTGAACAACCCGTTCTGGATGGCCAACTCCGAGTTCTACGAGCCGGTATTCGAGCAGAACGACTACGACCCCGACGCCGCCCGCAGCCTGCCGGAGGACAACGGCTGCACCGAGGGTGACGACGGCATCTACGAGTGCGACGGCACGCGTCTCGAGTTCCGCATCAGCACCACCGGCGGCAACGAGCGGCGCGAGCTCACCCAGCAGCTCATCCAGGCCGACCTGCAGCAGGTCGGGATCTCGATCAACATCGAGAACGACGAGGGTGCGACGTTCTTCGAGCGCCTCAACACCCCCGAGAATTGTGGTGGCGTCTGCGATTACGACATCGGTCTGTTCGCCTGGGTCGGCTCGCCGGACCCGTCGGGCAACGCCAACATCTACGGCTGTGACGGTGACACCCTGCGTCCGCAGAACTGGACCGCTTGGTGCAACCAGGAGATCACGGACCTGATGGACGACGCGAACGCGACCGTCGAGCCCGAGGACAACGCCGCGCTGTGGAACGAGGCGGCGCAGGTGTTCGCCGACGAGGTCCCGGTGGTCCCGCTCTTCCAGCAGCCGCAGCTGCTCGCCTGGGAGAACACCATCACCGGCCCCGAGCTCAACGCCACGAACCAGACCCAGTTCTGGAACTCGGCGAGCTGGGCGCGCACCGAGTGACCCCCGCATGACGGGAATCGGGAGCCTTCGGTAGCTTCCCGGCCGGCGTCCGTTCACACGAACGGGCGCCGGCCCCGCCCGGTGACCACTCCTCCATCATCCGGGAAGGACTCGACGCGTGCTGAACTATGCGCTGCGCCGCCTGCTGATCACGGTCCCGATCCTCATCCTGTCGACCTTCCTGGTCTTCGGATTCGTGTCCTCCGCGGGTGACCCGCTCGCCGACCTGCGAGCCCAACCGAACATCACGCAGGAACAGATCGACCGCGTCCGCGAGATGCGCGGCCTCGACGACCCCTTCCCGGTGCAGTACCTGCGGTGGATCGAGCAGATCCCGCAGGGTGGCTTCGGCGAGTACCTGCTCTCGCCCCGGCCCATCTGGCCCGATCTGCAACGCGTGATCGGCAACACGCTGCAGTTGGTCGTGGCCGCCGAGGTGATCGCCTTCGTCATCGCCGTCGTGCTCGGCGCCGTCTCCGCCAAACGCCAGTACAGCGTCTTCGACTACTCGACGACGACGCTGAGCTTCATCGGCTTCTCGTTCCCCGCGTTCTGGTTCGCGCTCATCCTCCAGGTCATCGTCGTGATGATCTTCCAGGCGACCGGCGTGCGCATCTTCCCGATCGCCAACCTGTCGTCGGCCAATCCGGGCACGGGGCTGGAGTTCTGGCTCGACCGGGCCCACCACCTCGTGTTGCCGATCACCTGCCTCGCGATCTTCTCCATCGCCAGCTACAGCCGGTACATGCGGGCCTCGATGCTCGAGGTGATGTCGTCCGACTTCATCCGCACCGCGCGGGCCAAGGGCCTTCCCGAGCGCATCGTCACGCGACGGCACATGATGAGGAACGCCCTCATCCCGACGGTGACCGTCGCGGCGCTGTCGTTCGGCACCCTGATCAATGGCGCGATCGTCATCGAGACGGTGTTCGGACTCGACGGCATGGGCCGATACTTCATCAACTACCTCGGTCGACGCGACCCGTACCCGATCATGGCGTGGCTGGTCATCACCGGCACCTTCCTCATGATCGCCAACCTCGCCGCCGACCTCATCTACGGCTACCTCGACCCGCGGATCCGCTATGAGTGAATCCTCGCGCAAGCGCGCGGCAGCCCAGGACACGCCGCCCGACCAGGGTTCCGGCGGCAACGAGATCGCCACCGACGACGCGGGACTGCACCGGACCGACCACGACTTCGGCGACGACTACTCCGACGGCAGCCAGATCGTCATCCGCAGCCAGTGGCAGCTGTTCCGGCGCAAGTTCCTGTCGCACAAGCTGGCCATGAGCAGCCTGGTGTTCCTGCTCGTCGTCGTCATCGCCGCGGTCTTCGCCGAGCAGATCGCCCCGTACGCCTACGACGAGATCAACGTCATCGCGCGCTCGACCCCGCCGACGTTCGAGGGTTGGCACCTGTTCGGCACCGACCAGCTCGGACGCGACTACTTCAGCCGCGTCATCTACGGGACCCGGGTCTCGCTGCAGGTGGCCAGCATCGTCGCGATCGTCACGACGGTGCTCGGCACGGTCATCGGCTCGGTCGCGGGGTACTACCGCGGATGGGTCGACGCGATCCTGATGCGCCTGACCGACCTGATCGTGATCGTCCCGCTGCTGGCCGTCCTGCTGATCGCGGCGGCGTTCCTCGGTCAGGGCCAGCCGACCCGCATCGCGATCATCATCGCGCTGCTGGTGTGGCCGTCGCTCGCTCGCATCGTCCGCGGCGTGTTCCTCGGTCTGCGCGAGAAGGAGTACGTCCAGGCCGCCCGCGCCTGCGGCGCCGGTGACCTGCGCATCATCGCGCGGCACATGCTGCCCAACACCATCGGGCCGATCCTGGTCAACATGACCCTGACGCTGGCCTCGGCGATCCTGTTGGAGGCGACACTCGCCTTCCTCGGCTTCGGCGTGAACCCACCCACGCCCGCACTCGGCCTGCTGATCAACGAAGGCCGCAGCTCCATGCAGACGCAGTGGTGGCTCGTGGTCATGCCCGGTGTCGCCATCGTCGCCATCGCGCTCGCGATCAACTTCATCGGTGACGGCCTGCGCGACGCGCTCGACCCGACCCAGCAGGAGAAGTGATGGGATCCGAGCCCCAGTTCGTCGACGCCCCGTCCGCACGCGACGTGCAGCCGCTGCTCTCGGTCCGTGACCTGGTCACGGAGTTCAAGACCGGCGACGGCGTCGTCCATGCCGTGGACGGCGTCAGCTACGAGGTCTACCCCGGCGAGACGCTCGGCGTGGTCGGCGAGTCCGGCTCCGGCAAGTCGGTGACCGTCATGAGCATCCTCGGGCTGATCCCCCAGCCGCCCGGCCGGATCGCCAACGGCGAGATCATCCTCGACGGTCAGGACCTGCTCCAGCTGTCCTCCCGCGAGTTGCGTCAGGTCCGCGGCAAGGACGTCGCGATGATCTTCCAGGACCCGATGACCTCGCTCAACCCGGTCCTGAGCGTCGGTGACCAGTTGGCCGAGGCCATCCTCGTGCACGAGGACGTCAGCGAGGACGTCGCCCGCAAGCGGGTGGTCGAGCTGCTCGAGCTGGTCGGGGTCCCCAACGCCGACCAGCGCTTCGACCAGTACCCGCACGAGTACTCGGGCGGCATGCGGCAACGCGCCATGATCGCCATGGCGATGGCCAACCGACCCAAGCTGCTGATCGCCGACGAGCCGACCACCGCGCTCGACGTCACGATCCAGGCGCAGGTCCTCGAGGTGCTCCAGGCCGCCAAGGAGGAGACCAACGCCGGCGTGATCCTGATCACCCACGACCTGGGCGTCGTGGCCGAGATGGCGGACCGCGTGGTGGTCATGTACGGCGGTCGGGTGGTCGAGACCGGCACCGTCGACGAGATCTTCCACTCCCCCAAGCACCCCTACACGCTGGGGCTGCTCTCCAGTCTGCCTCGCCCCGACCAGGACCTCGAACGGCTCGTCCCGATCCCCGGGCAACCACCGAGCCTGATCAACCTCCCCAGCGGCTGCGCCTTCCATCCGCGCTGCCACCTCGGTCGTGGTCGTAGCCGGTGCCGCACCGAGGAGCCGGCCCTGTACGACCTCGGACCCATGCGTGGGTCGCGCTGCCACTTCCACGAGGAGATGGCCCGCGAGGTCGCCGAGGTCGAGAAGGCCACCGGCGCCCGCATCGAAGGGAGCGAGGCATGAGCACCGCGGCTTCGATGCCCTCCACGCGTCCCGAGCCGGTCCCCGAGGACCAACTGCACGAGCGGGCACAGCGCGGTGAGGAGATCCTGCGCGTCGAGGGGCTGACCAAGCACTTCCCCATCCGAGGCGGGGTCTTCAACCGCCAGTACGGCGCCGTCCAGGCCGTCGACGGGGTCAGCCTCACGATCAGGGCCGGTGAGACCGTCAGCCTCGTCGGCGAGTCCGGCTGCGGGAAGTCCACCACGGGACGCTGCATCGTCCGCCTGCTGGACCCGACGGCGGGACACGTGTACTTCAAGGGACACGACCTGGCCGAGATGTCCAAGCGACAGCTGCGCCAGATGCGCCGCGAGATCCAGATCGTCTTCCAGGATCCCTACGCCTCGCTCAACCCGCGCATCAACGTGGCCGAGATTATCGGCGAGCCGCTGCGCATCTACGGGCGGTACCGCAACGGCGGCAAGGACCGCGTGAAGGAACTGATGCGGCTGGTCGGGCTCAACCCCGAACACGGCAACCGGTTCCCGCACGAGTTCTCCGGTGGTCAGCGACAGCGCATCGGCATCGCCCGCTCGCTCGCACTGAACCCACAGCTGCTGATCCTCGACGAGCCGGTGTCCGCGCTCGACGTGTCCATCCAGGCCCAGGTCATCAACCTGCTCGAGGAGCTGCAGGACGAACTGGGGCTGGCATACCTGTTCATCGCGCACGACCTGTCGGTGATCCGTCACCTCTCCGACCGGGTCGCGGTGATGTACCTCGGGCACGTGGTCGAGTTCGGCACGAAGCAGGAGATCTTCCAGAGCCCGACCCACCCCTACACCCAGGCCCTGCTGTCGGCCGTGCCGCTGACCGACCCGCGGCTGCGGGGCAAGCGGGAGCGCATCGTGCTGGAGGGGGACGTGCCGAGCCCGTCCAACCCCCCGTCGGGCTGCCGCTTCCGGACCCGTTGCTGGAAGGCCGAGGACATCTGCGCGACCGAGGTCCCCGCGCTCGTCGACCGCTTCGGACACGGTCATCCCAGTGCGTGCCACTTCGCCGAGCCCAAGGCGACCATCCGCGGCTGAGCCCGCCGACACCACCGACCGCACGGGCCCCGCCAGCAGGCGGGGCCCGTGCCGTCTCGGCCCGTCCTCAGCGGCGGTGGCCCCCCCGATCAGCGGCGGTGGCCCCCCCGATCAGCGGCGGTGGCCCCCCCGATCAGCGGCGGTGGCCCCCCGATCAGCGGCGGTGGCCCCCCCGATCAGCGGCGGTGGCCCCCCCGATCAGCGGCGGTGGCCGACGATCAGCGGCGGTGGCCGACGATCAGCGGCGGTGGCCGACGATCAACGCGAAGTCCTCGCTGGACAGGCTCGCGCCACCCACCAGCGCGCCGTCGATGTCGGGCTGCGACATCAGCTCGCGGACGTTGCCGGGCTTGACGCTGCCGCCGTACTGGATCCGGATGCCGGCGGCCGTCTGCTCGTCGTAGAGCGACGCGAGCTCGGTCCGGATCGCCGCACACATGTCCTGCGCGTCCTGCGGCGTCGCCGTCTTCCCGGTCCCGATGGCCCACACGGGCTCGTAGGCGACCACGAGCTCCTCGGGGTCGGCGACCCGGATGCCGGCGAGGCTCCCCTGCAGCTGGGAGACCACGACGTCGACCGCCTGGCCGGCCTCCCGCTGGTCGAGCACCTCACCCACACACAGGATCGGTCGCATCTTGTGCCGCTGGACTGCCGCCACCTTGGCGTTGACGATCTCGTCGGTCTCCCCGAACAGCTCCCGCCGCTCGGAGTGGCCGACCACGACGTAGCGCACGTCCAACCGCGCCAGCATCGTCGCCGAGATCTCCCCGGTGAAGGCGCCCTCGTCCTCGCTGTGGCAGTTCTGTGCGCCGAGGTGGATCGGCAACTTGTCCGACTGCAGCAGCGTCTGGACCGACCGCAGCGCCACGAAGGGCGGGCAGACGACGACCTCCTGCCCCTCGTAGTCGTCCTCCTGCAGGTGGTAGGCGAGCTTCTGGACCAGCTGGATGGCCTCGAGGTGGTCGCGGTGCATCTTCCAGTTGCCGGCGATGACGGGAACCCGCTCGGTCACGCTTCGTTTCCTTCGTGCGTCGGAACCTGGCCCGCGACCCTAGACGCTCGACCGGCGTGCCCGGCCACCGCCGACAGTCGGCCCACCGCGACCGGGCACCGGGCGTCGGTGCCGCACGCGCTGCGCCGCAGCGCGCCCTATTCGCCGCGCCGCAGCGCGGCGACACCCGGCAGGTCCTTGCCCTCGAGCAGTTCGAGGGACGCGCCGCCGCCGGTCGAGACGTGGTCGACCTGGTCGTCGAGACCGAACTGTCGGATCGCCGCGGCCGAGTCCCCGCCGCCGACGACGGTGAAGCCCGAGGCGGTGGCGATGGCCTGGGCGACGGTCCGCGTGCCGGCGGCGAAGGCTTCCCACTCGAACACGCCCATCGGACCGTTCCAGAACACGCTGCCCGCGCGGTTGATGGCCGTCGCGTACGCGTTGGCGGTGGCGGGGCCGATGTCGAGCCCCATCTGGTCCGACGGCATGTCGTCGACGTGGACGTTGGTCGCAGCGGCGTGCTCGTCGAACCCGGCCGCGACCACCAGGTCCTGCGGCAGCAGCACGTCGACCCCGCGCTCGCGCGCGGCCCCGACCAGCTCGCGCACGACCTCGACCTGATCGGTCTCGACCCGCGAGGCCCCGACGTCGTGACCCTCGGCGACGAGGAAGGTGAACGCCATCGCACCACCGACGGCGATCGCGTCCACGCGCGTCAGCAGGTTCTCCAGGACCGTCAGCTTGTCGCTGACCTTGGCGCCGCCGAGCACGGCCACGTACGGGTGCGCCGGATCCTCGAGCAGCCCGCCGAGTACCTCGAGTTCCCGCGCGAGCAGGCCGCCGGCATAGCCCGGCAGGCGGGCGGGGATGCCGGCGATCGAGGCGTGGGCCCGGTGCGCCGCGCCGAAGGCATCGTCGACGTAGACGTCCGCGAACGAGGCCAGCGCCGCCGCGAAGTCGTCGTCGTTGGCGGTCTCGCCGGCGTCGAAGCGCAGGTTCTCGAGCAGCAGCACCTGCCCGGGCTGCAACCCGGCCGCCTTCGTCCTGGCGTCGTCGCCGACCACGTCGGTCGCCACGAACACCTCGGTCCCCAGCAGCTGCTGGAGACGGGCCCCGACGGGCGCCATCGCGTAGGCCGGGTCCGGCGCGCCCTTCGGTCGTCCCAGGTGCGAGGCCACCACGACCCGCGCGCCCTGGTCGAGCAGACGGCGGATGGTCGGCACCGACGACTGGATACGCAGGTCGTCGGTCACCTGCCCGTCACGCAGCGGGACGTTGAGGTCGGCGCGGACGAACACGCGCTGACCGGCCGCGTCGAGGTCGTCGAGTGTCGGGACACCGTTGAGCAGGGAGGTCACGCCGGAGCCTTTCTTCAGCGGGCCGGCCCGCGCCACCTCGACGGGAGCGCGGGCCGGAGATCGTGCGGAGAGGTGATGCGGCCTAGAGCTGGTCGCCGACGAACACGACGGCCTCGGCCAGACGGGTCGAGTACCCCATCTCGTTGTCGTACCAGCCCATCACCTTCACCAGCTTGCCGTTGGCCATGGTGCTCTGCGCGTCGAAGATGCACGAGTGCGGGTTGCCGACGATGTCGATCGACACCAGCGGCTCCTCGCTGTACTCGAGGATGCCCTTGAGCGGCCCGTCGGCGGCTTCCTTGACGGCCGCGTTGACCTCTTCGGCCGTGACCTCGCGCGAGACCACGAGCACCAGGTCGGTGATCGAGCCCGACGGGATCGGCACGCGCAGCGCCAGGCCGTCCAGCTTGCCCTTGAGCTGCGGCAGGGCGAGTGCCGCCGCCTTGGCCGCACCGGTCGTGGTCGGCACGATCGACAGCGCGGCCGCGCGGGCGCGCCGCGGGTCCTTGTGCGGCGCGTCGTGCAGCCGCTGGTCACCGGTGTAGGCGTGGACCGTGGTCATCAGGCCCTGCTCGATACCGAAGGCCTCGTCGATCACCTTGGCCATCGGGACCACCGAGTTCGTGGTGCACGACGCCATCGAGATGACGTCGTGGTTCTCCGGGTCGTAGATGTCCTGGTTGGCGCCGAGGACGATGGTGGCGTCCTCGTCCTTCGCGGGTGCCGAGATGATGACCTTCTTGGCCCCGGCCGTGAGGTGCTTGGCGGCGTCGTCGCGCTTGGTGAAGAAGCCGGTCGCCTCCACGACCACGTCGATCTCGAGGTCCTTCCAGGGCAGGTCGGCCGGGTCGCGCTCGGCGAGGACCTTGATCCGGTCCCCGTCGACGACCAGGTCGTCACCCTCGGTCTCGACGGTGCCGTCGTAGCGACCGTGGACGCTGTCGTACTTGAGCAGCAGGGCCAGCGTGGCGGTGTCGGTGAGGTCGTTGACCGCGACGATGTCGAGGTCGAGACCCTGCTTCTTGGCGGCTCGCAGGAAGTTGCGGCCGATACGGCCGAAGCCGTTGATGGCGACGCGCAGGGACATCGGTTCTTCGCTCCTTGAGGACGACGGGAGACGGGATCGGGCCGTCGGAGTGTGGCGGTTGGGGACGTTCACCGCCTTGGCGACCGACCCTACCACCGGCCTCTGCGGCGGGTCACCGGGGTCCGGGTCACCGATCGGCCGGGCCAACGACCCTGGACGCACGGCCGGGGGTGTGCCTTCGCGGCGCGTCAACCGACGGTCGAGGGTCCACCGGGGGCCACCTCGGCGTGCCGTGCCTCGAGTCGGCGCAGGCGCCGATGCACGACCGACTTGCCCACCGGCGGGTCGAGCAACTGTCCGAGCTCCTGCAGGCTGGCGCCCGGGTTCGCCAGCCGTGCCAGCGCCACCACCCGCAACTCGGGTTCGATCCCGTCCCAGCCGACGGCGTCGACGAGTTCCTCGACCACCCGCACCTGGGTGCCGGCCGCGTCGATCGTGCGACGCAGGTTGGCCGCGTCGGCGTTCGCCAGCCGGTTGGCGTCACCCCGCAACTGCCGGCGCAGTCGACGCTCGCCCCAGCGCAGGAAGGCGACCGTGGCCCCCACCGAGGCGAGCAGGTCCTCGATGGCGGCGCCGGACTTCATCACCATCCGGTGACGTTCGCGGTCGGCCGACGCCTCGACCGCACGTGCGCTGCCACCGGTGCAACGATCGACGAGCGCAGCCAGTGCCGTCGCGGTCGCCCCGCTGCGGGTGGCGATCTCGAGGTGCGGGTCGCGGCCCGGGTCGGAGATCGAGCCCGAGGCGAGCACGGCCCCGCGCAGATAGGCGAGCGCGGCCGCGTCGTCGAGGTCGTCGGGTACGCCGTCGCGCAGGCGTCCGCGTGCGTCGAGCAGGCCGAGGTCGCCGGCGACCTCGTCGGCCTCCGGCTCGACCCGTACGACGTAGGTCGACCGACGTCGCACGCCGCCGGGAGCGCGCACCAGCAGCTGCGCCCGCAGCCCGTAGCGGCGCTGGAGCAGGGCGAACGTGCGCCGGGCGACGGCGCCCGAACCCGTCGACACCTCCAGCCGGCGCCGCATCCCACTCTCTCCCCCGGTCACGGTGAGGCTGCCGGCGAGGCGCAGCAGCGCGGCCAGTTCCGCGCGCGTCTCCGCCGCCGATCCGAGCGGCAGTCTGGCCAGCTCCTGGCGCACGTCCTCCGTGAACGAGCCGCTCATCGTCCCGACAGCAACGCCGCGAAGACCTGTGCCAGTGCCGCCGGATCGTGCCCGTCCCGACCGTCGAGCAGGTCGGCACCGACCACCCGACCCACCGAGTCGTCCAGCCCCACGCCTCGCAGCGGTTCGCCCGAGCCCTCCGGGGCCTCCCCGTCGTGCGCCACGCAGACGTCGATGCGCAACCCGGGGACGTGGGCCGCCAGCGCGTCGAGGTGGTCCCGCAGCGACATGCCCTGGGTCTCCCCCGGCTGCTCGCGCAGGTTGGCGACCAACACCACCGGGGCGGCGGCCTCCGTCAGCGCCCGCGCGAGGCCGGGGACGAGGAGGTTGGGCAGCAGGCTCGTGTACAGCGATCCCGGCCCGAGCACGACGAGGTCGGCGGCGGCGACCGCCGACAGCACGGCGGGGGCGGGCGCCGCGTCGGCGGGTTCGAGCCACACCCGCTCCAGACCGGGCGTCGACGACACCGACGCCTGTCCACGGACCTGCGACCCGCCGGCCCGACCGTGCAGGGTCACCGGGGTGGTCGTGCACGGCAGCACCCGTCCGGGTACGTCCAGGACCCGACATAGCTCGTCGAGTGCCGCCTGCAGGTCACCACCCACCAGGTCCTGCAGGGCCACGAGCACCAGGTTCCCCAGGCTGTGCCCCCCGAGCTCACCGCGCGGGAAGCGGTACTGCAGCAACTCCGCCAACCGACGTTCCCGCGCCAGCGCGGTGACCGCCATGCGCAGGTCACCGGGCGGCAGCACACCGAGGTCACGGCGCAGGCGGCCCGAGGATCCCCCGTCGTCGGCGACCGTGACCACGGCGGTGACCCGCCCGACCACCCGTGGCAGCGCCGCCAACGTCCGTGCGAGGCCGTGGCCTCCGCCGACGGCGACGGCCGAGGAGGAGCTCGCCCCGCCGCTCACTCCTCCCCCAGGTCCCGGTGCTGGACGTTGATCGACAGCTCGGTCGTCGCCTGCAGGTGCTGGGCGACCTCCTCGCTGATGGCGACCGACCGGTGCTTGCCGCCCGTGCACCCGATCGCGATCGTCAGGTAGCGCTTGCCCTCCTGCACGTAGCCGGGCACCACCACGTCGAGCAGACGCTTGAGCGCCTCGAGGAACGGACCGCTCTCCGGCTGCCCGAACACGTAGTCGCGCACCGGCGCGTCGCGTCCGGTGAAGGGACGCAACTCCTCGACCCAGTGCGGGTTGGGCAGGAAACGCACGTCGAACAGCAGGTCGGCGTCGCGCGGCGTGCCTCGCTTGAACCCGAACGAGACCACCTCGACCCGCAGCTGCGCTCCCTCGTCGCCCTGGAGCACCGCCACCAGCCGTTCACGCAGCTCGTGGACGTTGAGGTCGCTGGTGTCGATGATCAGGTCGGCCATGCCCCGCAGCTCGCTGAGCTGGTCGCGCTCGTTGCGGATGCCCGCGAGGACGCCGGCGTCGTCGGCGGCCGGATGCCGCCGTCGGGTCTCCTCGAAGCGACGGACGAGCACGTCGTCGTCGGCGTCGAGGAACAGCACCCGCAGGTCGGCCTCGCTGGCGCGCAGCTCGTGGATGGTGTCGAGCAGGGCACTGAAGAACTCGCGCCCTCGGACGTCGACGACCAGCGCCAGCCGGCCGACCGACGATCCGGGGA
Organism: Egicoccus halophilus; assembly: GCF_004300825.1. Taxonomy (NCBI): domain Bacteria; kingdom Bacillati; phylum Actinomycetota; class Nitriliruptoria; order Egicoccales; family Egicoccaceae; genus Egicoccus; species Egicoccus halophilus. The sequence goes on along the minus strand of NZ_CP036250.1, from coordinate 2,104,669 downwards.
CGAAGGCGAGTTCGGTGACGCGGCTGATCAACGTCGGCGGCAGGTTGTCGATCACGAACCAGCCGAGGTCCTCCACGACGTTGGACGCCGTCGAGCGGCCGGCCCCGGACAGGCCGGTGATGATCATGATCTCCGGTCGCTCGACGGTGCCCTCGTCGACGCGGTCCGACAGCATGGTCACGGGGCATCCTCGACGGTGGCGTGGAGATGATCGTGCACGGCGGTCGCGATCGTACGCGAGACGCCGGGCACGGCCATGAGCTCCTCCACCGTCGCCCGCCGCATCGCCGCGACCGATCCGAAGGAACGGAACAGGGCCTTGCGGCGGGCCGGTCCCACGCCGGCCACGCCGTCGAGCGCCGAGGACGCCACCGAGGAGCTCCGCCGGCTGCGCTGGTAGGTGATCGCGAACCGGTGCGCCTCGTCGCGGACCCGCTGGACCAGGTAGAGCGCCTCGCTGCCGCGCGGCAGCACCACCGGACGGGACCGCCCGGGTACCCACAGCTCCTCGAACTTCTTGGCCAGTCCGACGAAGGCCACGTCGGCCGTGGCCAGCTCGCCGGCGCCGGCCAGCGCGGCACGGAGCTGCCCGACGCCACCGTCGATCACGACCAGGTTGGGCGGGTAGGCGAAGCGCCGCACCGCCTGCTCCGTGGCGGCCACCTCGGACGGTGCCGGGGCCTGCTGGGTCTGCGCCAGGCGGGCGAAACGACGCCGGATCACCTCCTGCATCGAGGCGAAGTCGTCGTTGCGGTCGATCGAGAGCTTGAACCGGCGGTAGTCCGACTTCCTGGGCAGACCGTCCTCGAACACGACCATCGAGCCGACGACCTCGGTGCCGCCCAGGTGGGAGATGTCGAAACACTCGATGCGCAGGGGTGCCTCGTCGAGGTCCAGGGTGTCCTGGAGTTCCTTGAGCGCCCGGCTGCGGCTCTCGAAGTCGCTGGCCCGCTTCAGTCGCGCCCGCTGGAACGCCTCGCGGGCGTTCTCCGTCACCGTCTCGAGGAAGGCGACCTTGTCCCCACGCTGGGGCACCTGGAAGCGCACCCGCTGGATCGGCCGGCCACGCGAGCCGGCACGGGTGTGCCGCCGCTGCTCGGCGAGCAGCAGGGAGAGGGCCTCGGCATCGTCGGGCTCGACGGGCACCACGACCTGCGGCGGGATGTCGTCGTCGCGGTCGGCGTACAGCTGCAGCACGAACGAGGTCAACAACTGGGACGTGGTCAGCGGCTCGACCTTGTCGACCGTCCAGCCCTTGCGCCCGACGAGGCGTCCCCGTCGCACGAAGAACGCCTGTACCGCGGCCTCGAGTTCGTCCTCGTGGATGGCGATCGCGTCGAAGTCCTCACTCTTCGCGGACACGACCTGCTGCTTCTCCAACGCCTTGCGCACCGCGGTGAGCTGGTCGCGCAGGCGGGCCGCCGCCTCGAAGTTCAGCTCCGCCGAGGCCGCCTGCATGTCGGCCTCGAGCTGCCGCAGCACCGGACCGGTCTCCCCGTCGAGGAAGTGACCGAGCCGCTCGACGAGCGTGCGGTGGTCCTCGAGGGAGATCTTGCCCACGCACGGTGCGGCGCAACGGTCGATGTGGTGCAGCAGGCACGGCTTGCCGGTACGCGCGGCCCGGTCGTAGATGCCCTGCGAGCAGGTACGGACCGGGAAGGTGCGCAGCAGCAGGTCCAACGTCTCACGGATCGCGTACGCGTGGGCGTACGGACCGAAGCGCAGGTCTCCCTTGGCGACCCGCCCGCGCTGCACCCGCGCCCGCGGTACCTCCTCCGAGGCGGTCAACACCAGGTGGGGATACGACTTGTCGTCCCGGTAGCGGACGTTGTAGCGGGGACGGTGGCGCTGGATGAGCGTGTACTCGAGGTGCAGCGCCTCCACCTCGCTGTCCACCACGATCCACTCGACCGAGCGGGCGGCCTCGAGCATGGCGCGTGTGCGGGGGGCGATGTTGTGCCAGGCCTGGAAGTAGTTCCCCAGCCGCTGCCGCAACGACTTGGCCTTGCCGACGTAGACGACGCGTCCGTGCCCGTCCTTGAACTGGTAGCAACCCGGCGCCTCGGGGATGGCGCCGGGTTCGGGACGGAAGGCGAGGGCGGGGTTGCGCACGGTCGTTGGCCAGGCGGTCGGAAGGCGGGCGCGGGCGGCGCCGACGGCGCCCCACCCTGCGGCGCCGACGAGGGTAGCCAGCCACCGCGACGCGACCTCTAGGCTGCCCCGGACGCGACGACGACGCCGGACGATCCAGGAGATCGGTTGCTGCTCGCCCAGACCACCGACTCGCTCACCGAGGTGTGCATCGTCGGCGACGACCAGGAACTGGACTTCACCTGTGAGGTCCTGTTCCGTCTGACCGGCAACGACCTGGTTGCCCGCGCCGGCGGCCTCGTCACCGCCGGCCTGCGCATCCTGCTGATCCTCACGGTGGCCTTCGTCGCGACCCGGCTGGCCCGCTCGGCGATCAGCCGCTTCGGCACCACCATGGAGCGCCGCATCCAGGCGCGCCTCGACCGGGGCGAGCAACGCGGGACGCTCGACGTGGCCCGCTACCGCATGCGGCGCTTCCAGCGTCTGCACGCCATCACCGGCGTCATGCGCGGCGTCGCCGGCGTGATCGTCTGGGTCATCGCGGTCTTCGCCGTGCTGCAGAGCCTGCAGATCAACCTCCAACCGATCCTGGCGGGTGCCGGGCTGGCCGGCATCGTCATCGGGTTCGGCGCCCAGCAGCTCGTCCGCGACGTGCTCGCCGGGATCGCGATGCTCATCGAGGACCAGTACGGCGTCGGCGACTGGATCGAGGTGGACCAGCGCATCGGGCAGGTCGAACGCGTCGGACTGCGCGCCACCTCGATCCGCGACCTCGACGGCACCGTCTGGCACACCCTCAACGGTCACGTGCAGCAGGTCGGCAACCTCTCGCAGGAGTGGAGCCGGTCGATGCTGGACATCCCGCTCGCGCTCGACAGCGACGTCCCGTCGGCGAAGGCGATCATCCACAAGGTGGCGTCCGACCTGGCCGCCGACCCGGTGTGGGGCGACGACATCATCGGTCCGCCGGAGATCTGGGGCGTGCAGGACTTCGGGCCGGGCGGTCTGTCGATCCGGCTCGTCACCCCGACCAAGCCGATGGCGAACTGGGACATCAACCGACAGCTGCGAGAACGGCTGCACCGGGCCTTCTCCCAGGCGAACATCCGCATGCAGGGGCAGCTGGTCGAGGTCGGCGGCATGGCCAGCGGCTACCCCCTGCTCACCCGCGACCACGACGACGCGGGGGTCGCGCGCCAGCATCCGCGGCGCCGCGGCTTGGTACCACCCGGCGTCGGGCCACTCGACCGCCCTCCGGAACAGGAAGCCGCCGACCTCGACGAGCCGGTCCCCGGCACCCGGGACCAGACGACCGAGCTGCGCCTCGAACGCGGCCGCGAGCCCCGGCCCGACTGACCTTCACGGGTGGATGCGCCCGGGCGTCCTCAGCGGGGCTGCAGCGGCGCCCCGGCGTCCTCGACCATGGTGGTCAACCAGCGGGTGAGGAACAGCGCCAGGTGATCGCGGCGCACCCCGCCGTCGGGGCGGAAGGTCCCGTCGCCGTAGCCCCCCGCCCAGCCGGCGTCGGCCGCCTGGTTGACCGACCGCTCGAAGCTGGTGCCCGTCACGTCGGAGAACCACCGGTAGTGCGGTTCCGGGCGCGGGCGTGCGGTGCGGTGCTCGTAGGCGCGCACGAGGGTCTGTGTCATCTGGCCGCGCGAGAGCGGCGCGCCGGGTTGGAAGGTCCCGTCCGGGCGGCCGCCGAGGATGCCGGCCTCCGCGAGCTTGTTGATCGCCGAGGCGTGGACGCTGCCGACAGGCACGTCACGGAAGTGGTGGCGGGTCGCTGCCGGCAGACGGCCACCGGAGTTCTCGATCGCCCGGGTGACGAACGATGCCATCTGGTCGCGACGCACCTCGCGTTCCGGGGAGAACGTGGTCGGCGAGGTGCCCGACGCGATCCCCCACCAGAGCAGGCAGTCGACCGCGCGGTGCACCGGTGCCCGGGTGACATCGACGAACGGCGCTGCCGGGATGCGGTCCGGGCAGGCCGGTTCCACGTCGCGCACCGGGGGGTTGAGGCCGCCGGTACCTCCAGCGGGTGGCGCGGGGGCCGGTGCGGGAGCCGGCGTAGGAACCGGAGCCGGCGACGGCGACGGCGTAGGAACCAGAGCCGGGGGCGGAGCAGGCGCCGGGGACGGATAGGACGTCGCGCCCTCCGGGGCGCTGGCGTCGGGCTGGCGGTAGACCATCGTGGCCCACAGCTTGCCGCGCGCGTCGATCGTGACCCCGATGCCGACCTGGGTCAACGTCGGGGTCAGCAGACGGGCGCGGTGCCCGGTGGAGGCCATGAGCATCTGCACGACCCGGTCCGCCGCCGCAGGAACCGTGTAGTAGGCCGGGATGCCCTCGACGAACGCCAAGTTCTCGGTGACGGCCACCTCGCAGCAGACCTGCGTGACCACGTCGGGGTTCCCGACGAAACGGTCGGTGGCGACCATGGTGTCGGACCAGGCACGCGCGACCGCGGCGAGATCCTCGGCCCACCGCAGGGGTGGTGCGGCGGGTGAGGTCGCCTGCCCGAAGGCGCCGGGATCCGCTCGTGCCACCTGGTGCCGGTCGAAGAGCCGGGACTCCG